>JAVBSK010000230.1:0-6899 GCA_031556755.1 Bacteroidales bacterium
GGGCGCTTATAATGATATTGTTTTTCAAGGAGATGCTCAATTCGTTATTCCTGCAGGAGAAACATTAATCCCCAGAGCAGGAGGCGTCGTCAAAGTAGAAAAAGAATTCACGGCCAGGCAGTGGTATCCGATCGGTTTCCCGTTCAATATTGCAAGCGTTACTTTGGATGTGGATAATTCCGGAACACAAACAGCCATTGAAGCATGGAACGGAACAGACGGTGACTTCTGGTTAAAAAGATACGAAGGAACTGCTTTCGGTTATAAAACAACAATGAACGCAGGTGAAGGATATGTGATAAAGTTCCCTAATGCTTATGGCAATCTGACTAATAAAACGCTTACTTTTACATCAAGCGCTAATCCGGTGCTGAAAAATACAGGAGCATTGCCGACGCTTACGGACAACTATACTATGGTTGCCAATCCTTCGGTTGCCAATGTCAATCTGACAAATCCTGATATTTATTATTTACTCAACAGTACAAGAACTAATTTTGAATTGATGACGGCCAATACGACTCTCAAGCCTTTCGAAGCCTTGATCGTTAAAAAAGAAGAAGTACAAGGAGGATTGAGAGCGATCAGTATCGAAGATGCGGTGACTGGTTTGGATGATATCCGATCCGGTTGGGGAGAAGTGATTTCAATTCATTACTACAACCTGCAAGGTGTGGAAGTACAACAACCGATGAAGGGTAATGTTTATATTGTGAAGAAGTTGTATGAATCACAACAAACAGAGGTAACGAAAGTGAGATTTTAGAAAACTAAAAGTTAAAATCAAAGATATTTATGAGTATTCATTGGCATATTCGTAATTAAAAAAAGTATCATGAAAAAAATAGCAATATTATTAGTGTGCGTATTATTTGCAATCAATCAATCATTTGCAGGAGATATGGGAGAATTAACGGATTCCTGGACAAGAAGTAGTTCCGCAGGTTTGATAGACGATAATGAAACTACTGACATGGAGAATGAAGAAGGAGAAATGGTCATTTTTTCTACTCCTGCTACGGATTCCATATGGACTTTGTTGTTTCTTGCCGGAAGCGTTTTTATACTTGGAAAAAGAAAAAAGGCGATTAGTTGAAAATTTATTGAGCGTTTACTTTGTATTAATTCACAATTCACAAAAATGTTCATGAGAGAAAAGGAGTTGTCTCAAAAGCCTGTTGTCTTGAACTTGATTCATCGTCTTCTGAAAAATTCTTGTATATCAGGTGATTGCGGATCAGATCTACAGTAGTAAAAAACAAAACGACACTTTTGATACAGCTCCATTTCATATGAATTTCCGTGTAACTCTGAAAATAATTACTCAGTGCTTTCTGTGTTTAAATATCAATGATTCTCCTCCACAAATATCTTCCCGGCCTTTCGCTATTTTCCTTTTTTCCGGATTTTTTATACGGAAAACACTTTTATATTGTAATAAAAATAAGGTTTTTTGAAGCGAATTTATACTAAAAATAATCTTCAAATAACAGAATGTAATTAAAGAATTTTTTCTTTAATTACGCCTTTAAAATCCTTGAAATAAAGGAAATTTAGTCCTACCTTTGCACCGCAATTACAGAAAAAGTAATTTGTAAAATCTGCTTCGGCGGCTTTTTCTTTCCTGATATCATGATGAATTCATTGTACTGATGCCAGTATAATAATGAGAAAAAAGTATCGTGATTTATAAATAATACATATTAAAATTATGGATTCGTATAAAGATTTCAAAGGAACAAAATGGCAAGAAGAGATCAATGTAAGTGATTTTATCAAAAACAATTATACCGAATATACCGGTGATGAATCTTTTCTTTCCAAACCAACAGAAGCTACTCTCCAATTATGGAATACTTTGACGGAGATGTTTAAGGTGGAACGTGAAAAAGGCATCTATGATGCAGAAACCAGAATTCCTTCTCAGATTGATGCCTATGGTGCCGGATATATCAATAAAGAGTTGGAAAAAATAGTCGGATTACAAACCGATAAGCCTCTGAAAAGAGCGATATTTCCTAATGGCGGGCTTCGGATGGTGGAACAGGGTTTGGAAGCTTACGGCTATAAGTTAGCTCCGGAAACTGCTGACATATTTAAAAAATATCGCAAAACTCACAATGAAGGTGTATTCTCCGCTTATACGGAGAGTATCAAAAAAGCTCGTTCCAGTGCGATTATTACGGGTCTTCCGGATGCTTACGGTCGCGGACGCATCATTGGAGATTATCGTCGTGTCGCGCTTTATGGTGTCGACCGTTTGATACAGGAGCGTCAAATGCGCTTTGAAATGCTGGATGTGGAGGAAATGTCCGATGAAATCATTCGCCTGAGGGAAGAAATTACAGACCAGATCAACGCATTGAAAGCTTTGAAAAGAATGGCGTCTGCTTATGGCTTCGATATATCCAAACCTGCTTCAAACGCCAGAGAAGCTATTCAATGGATTTATTTTGGCTACCTGGGAGCCATCAAAGATCAGAACGGGGCGGCCATGAGTATCGGTCGTGTTTCTACCTTCCTTGATATTTATATAGAGCGGGATTTGAAAAACGGTTTGGTTACGGAAGAAGAAATTCAGGAAATGATGGATCATTTTGTGATGAAACTCCGTATTGTTCGCTTTTTGAGGACTCCCGAATACGATTCTTTATTTACAGGAGATCCGGTTTGGGTAACGGAGTCTCTCGGAGGAATGTCTAAAGGAGGAAAGTCTTTCATAACCAAGAACTGTTACAGAATGTTGCACACTCTGTATAATCTGGGCCCTTCTCCCGAGCCTAACCTGACCGTATTGTGGAGTGAAAGCTTACCTGAAAGCTGGAAAAAATATTGTGCCAAAGTATCGATAGACACTTCTTCTCTTCAATATGAAAATGACGATTTGATGTGTCCTCAATTCGATGATGATTATGGAATCGCCTGCTGTGTTTCTCCGATGAAGATAGGAAAGCAAATGCAATTCTTCGGAGCGCGGGCTAATCTTCCTAAAGCGTTGCTGTATGCGATCAACGGAGGAAAGGATGAAAAATCAAAAATACAAGTAGCGCCGGATCATTTTATTCCGGAAAAAATCACGAGTGAATACCTGGATTTTGACGAAGTTTGGGCTAAATTTGACAAAATGTTGGATTGGGTGGCCGATACTTATGTTAAAGCTTTGAATATTATTCACTATATGCATGATAAATATTCTTATGAAGCCTTGGAGATGGCTTTGCATGATGTGGATGTTATCCGTACGCAAGCTTTTGGAATCGCAGGAATTTCTATCGTGGCGGACTCTTTTGCAGCTATCAAATACGGCAGAGTGAAAGTAGTTCGTGACGAGCAAGGGGATGCCGTTGATTATATTGTTGAAGGAGAATATGTTCCTTACGGGAATAATGACGACAAAACTGATCAGTTTGCTGTCGATATTGTGGAATTGATGATGAATAAAATTCGCAAGCAAAAGATGTATCGCAATGCAATTCCTACCCAGTCGGTATTGACAATCACGTCCAATGTAGTTTACGGAAAGAAAACAGGAAGTACGCCGGACGGACGTAAAGGTGGAGAACCTTTTGGTCCGGGCGCCAATCCCATGCACGGACGCGATACCAAAGGTGCTATTGCTTCGCTGGCTTCCGTAGCTAAGCTTCCGTTTGAACATGCTAACGACGGTATTTCTTATACTTTCGCGATAACTCCCGATACTTTGGGTAAATCGGAAAATGAAAAAGTGACGAATCTGGTTTATTTGTTAGATGGATATTTCAACCAGACAGGTCAGCACGTGAATGTCAATGTATTCAATCGAGATTTGCTGGAAGATGCGATGGCTCACCCGGAAAACTATCCGCAATTGACCATTCGTGTTTCCGGTTATGCCGTTAATTTCATCAAACTGACCAAAGAACAACAGCTGGATGTGATAAACAGAACGATCACCGAGCGGATTTAGTGATGAAAGGATACATTCATTCATTCGAATCTTTTGGAACAAAAGACGGACCGGGTATCCGGTTTGTCTTTTTTTTGCAAGGATGTCCCTTGAGATGTTTGTATTGTCACAATCCGGATACCTGGGGTGTGAGGAGTAAAAAATATGTCCTGGAGCCGGAGGAAGCATTCAAAGAAGTCTTGAAAGTGAAAGGGTTTATCCGTTCGGGAGGCGTGACTGTTTCCGGGGGAGAACCTCTGCTTCAATCGGATTTTGTCCTTGATCTATTCAAATTATGCAAACAAGAGGGCTTACATACCGCTGTCGATACGTCCGGTTACGTATTGAACGATAAAGTAAAAGAAGTGCTTAAATATGCGGATCTGGTACTGTTGGATGTAAAACACATACATCCGGAAAAATACAGGACACTGACATCTGTTCCTCTTCAGCCTACATTGAATTTTATAGACTATCTTTCCGAAATAAATAAACCTGTATGGGTGAGGTATGTACTGGTTCCCGGTTACAGCGATGATGAAAATGATTTACGCGATTGGGCGACATTTATCTCGCAGTATAAGATTGTGAAACGGGTCGATATACTTCCTTTTCATCAGATGGGTATGCACAAGTGGGAAGAAATCGGCTTGAACTACAAACTCAAAGATATTCCTACTCCTACGAGGAAAGAGGTGGAGATAGCCGAAGATATCTTTCGTTCTTACGGATTGAATCTTTTCGAATAATCATCCATTTATTCTACGATAAGCTCGATTTTTCCCGACTTGACCTTTTCTCCTTTGGCTTCAAGAATGATTTTTCCTGCTGATTCTCCGGACTGCACTATACAAGTGAGTTGACCGTTGAACAAATGCATCTGGGGGAAGTGGAAAAGATCCAGGCAAGTCGGATCTCCGTTTGCCGCCGCTCTGAATTTACCCGCTCCTTTCACACTGAAACGGATTAAGCCTTGTTCGTCCGGACAAAGATTTCCATCCTTATCGACTATCCTGACATTGACGTAAGATAAATCTTCTCCGTTTGCAGAGATGATGTTTCTATCGGGAATCAATTCTATCCGGTGCGCTTTGCCGGCTGTCCTGATAAGCTTTTCTGCTACCGGATTTCCTGTCCGGTCGTATGCTATCACTTTCAGTTCTCCTGGTTCATAAACCGTATGCATCCACATCAGACGGTATCGGTTTGTCAGGCTTGAGTTATTTTTTGTCTGTTTTCCCTGACTTTTCCCGTTGATAAATAATTCTGCTGAAGGATAATTAGTATAAACGAAGACAGGCGTCTCCTGGCCTTCTCTTCCCATCCAGTTCCAATGCGGAAGAATGTGCAAGGTAGGTTCATTCTTATTCCAGATACTTTTGTATAGATAATACCTGTCCTTGGGAATGCTTGCCAGATCAATGATTCCGAACAAGGAACTATGGTTTGGCCAGGCGTCCGTATCATAAGGAGAAGGTTCACCCAGATAGTCGAAGCCTGTCCATACGAACTGTCCGATTTCCCAGAGATGATCTTCCGCCAGAGCGAAATCTTCATCTGGAATATTGGACCATCCGCAATGTTCCAAGTCGTAGGAAGAAGACTGATGATCCTCGTATTTGGCATCTGCTTTCTTTTCTACCGGGAATTTGTAATTTCCTCGGGAACTGACTGTAGATGCCGTTTCTGAACCTAATACCAGATTCTTAGGTAATTTTTCGTAAGTTTCCTTGTATTTGTGTGTACGGTAATTCAGCCCGGGTACATCCAGTATAGCTCCGAATCCATTTTTCAGGATACAGTCGACCCTATCCATTCCGCAAGTGACTGGTCGGGTCGGATCTTCCCGGTGGCAGATTTCCAGCAGAAAAGATGCAATCTTATATCCGTCATGGCTACATTGGGTCGGAACTTCATTACCGATACTCCACATGATTACGCTTGGATTATTTCGGTATTGATGCAACATATTGATCATATCTTTTTCAGCCCATTCCTGAAAATAACGATGATATCCGTTCTTACATTTAGGCTTATCCCATTCGTCGAAAGGTTCAACCATGACCATGAATCCCATTTCATCACAAAGCGTGACCAGTTCCGGAGCCGGCATATTGTGGGTCGTTCTGATGGCATCGCAGCCCATTGCTTTCAACAACGTCAATTGTCGTTTCAATGCGGATTTATTGACGGCTGCACCGAGAGGTCCTAAGTCGTGATGATTACAGACTCCCTGGAATTTGCGGCATTTCCCATTCAGGTAAAAGCCTTTATCCGGAATCAATTGGATACTTCTGACGCCAAAACGAGTGATATATTCATCCTTTAGTTCGTTTTTGATGAAAATTTTAGTGGATGCAACATATAAATCAGGATGTTCGGGAGACCATAACAAGGGTTGGGCGAGGGTGAAGTTCTGCTCCAACGGCTTTCCCTGATTGAATCTCTGGATATTCTCTTTTTCTGTTATTTTATTTCCTTGCATGTCCGAAATCTCTGTCAGGATGCGAACATCTGTTCCCGCCTTGAGCTGATTCAGGTTTACTTTCAGATTGACTGATGCGAATTCTTCCGAAACAAAAGGAGTTGTTATATAGGTGCCCCAAACCGGAATATGGATGTCATTGGTAATAATCAAGCGGACTTTCCTGTATAATCCCGCTCCCGGATACCAACGGGAAGATTCTTCTCTGTTTTCCAATCGGATGGCTAGTAAATTTTCTTCTCCGGATTGATTGATATAATCCGTAATGTCGAAGTGAAAAGAATTGTAACCGTAAGGCCAGTATCCGACTTCTTTGCCATTGATAAAAACACGGGCTTCGCTCATTGCGCCATCAAAAAGGAGGGTTACTTTCGATTTTACTGAAGATTCTGGAATTTTGAAAGTCGTCCTGTACCAACCGATTCCGATATATGGAAGTCCTCCCGTACGACCGGTTTTCAGAGAAGCGTTTTTTTCAATATTCTGAGT
>JAVBSK010000131.1:0-8015 GCA_031556755.1 Bacteroidales bacterium
CGCCCCCCCTCCACTGCCGGCAAAGTCATCCAGCTCAGTTTGTTTGGCAGACGTACCATAAGGTTCATGGAGTTTTTCAACAATATTTATACCTATCAACTTTTGCTTTTTGTTTGTGATTAGTTCGTTATGTGCTTGGATAGAGCTTTCGCGCGCCTTTTGTGTAAAAATATCGCTCAATGCATCTTCCGAAACGTGTTCGTTCAGCACGGTAAATGTTTTTTCCGAACCTGCCAGCGCAGCCATCGCGTTACGAATGGTAGAACTTTGCGCCGATTGGATCTGCTGGTCGCGAACAACACGTGTCGTGAAACTTTGCACATCAGTGACGTCGTAGTATTTTACCACCGTTTCTTTGAACGATTCTCCTGATAAACGCTCTTCTTTACAACGCGAAGCTATTTCCTTTTCGGAAGCAGATAGAGAATTTGTCAGCGTATCCGAAAAAGTTTTCACTTCGCTGTTCAGCAATTGCATATCGTTAATTATCTCAGCCAATAATTTTTTGGCAAAACGCATGCCTTCCAACTCGGTTTTCTTAATATACAATTGTTGCAACAGAGTGGTTTGCGCTTGGAACAGGTTCTTTTTCTTGCCCAACAAATCGGTCAAAAAACCCGACGAAGCCCATGTTTGTTCGTTTTGTGTTTTACCGGCATACAGTTTTTCAATTTCCTCATTTTTGGCAATAATTTTGCCATCGTATGCTTTCAAGCGGTTTTCGGTTTGGCTAATCAAAGTATCCACCAGTCGGCCTAATTCATAAATCGATTTTTGGCCGGTTTGCCACTGACTGAACAGATCGCGTTCGATAACATCACACACCTCTTTGGCAATATCTTTACGCGCTTGTTCCTTGATTTTATAGAACTCGGGAACACCCACTTTGCGAAAATTCTTCTCGAAACGCTCGTCACAGAATTTAGCTAATTCATTGATAGCGCGTGACTCATTTTTACTCCAGGCCACTGTCGCCAAATTTGGGATATTAGCATTCCAATCGTCCTGGAATGTTTTCCATTTTTGTTCTTTTTCACTCGGAAGAATGGGCAACGACAACATCAGATGCGGATCAGTCAACATCCAATTGTTCAAAGTTGCTTTGTCATTCACAAAGCTGATATAATCTTCATTCTTCGGTTGATCACGGTAACCCAAATCGTCCGACCAGTTGTTGTATTTGAATTGCAACAAGGCCTGACGAGCAAAATTAAACGTAAAATATTCTACAATTTCTTCTTCGGGGCTTACAATTCGTTTGATACCAAAAGCATTGAAGCGACGAGTACGCACCGGTTTTTCCTTATTTGCAATTTCAACCGTTTTAGCATTTTCGTCTTTTTCTTTTTCGCCGTCAATAATATTTTCCAGGCTATAAGCGTCTTCAAAAGCACGTGTAGTTTCATCCACTGTCAGGAAGAGATAGTGGAAAATCAAGTCGGATACAATTTCCGGAAGGTCTTTCTTTGTATCTACCGTTATGCCGTTTTCGTTGGCATTGGTAAAGAGAAAGCAACTATTGAATATTTTATCTACATTATCGAGCGGAACAAAATCGTATTCACCGCTTACATCATGCGGAATAAAACGTTTTACTTGTAAAGCATTTAACTCTTGCAAAGCAGCAAAACCATTGGCATGATAGAAGCCTTTATCCCAACCGGGAAGCGGCGAATGTTCGGGAACTAAGCAGTAAACTAAAATTTTATAGCGCAATCCCGAAGCCGTATTTGCTTGAAAATGCTTGCGGGTTTGGGCTATAATATCAACAATAGAACCGGAACCTGTACCACCGGCCAAACCGGCAATAATATGAAAGGTTACATCGGTTTTTCCGCTTTTTGCGTTTACGTTTTTCACTTGATTTTTTAACACACTTTCGTATTCCGATACAGCACACGAAAACAAGAAACGGCCTAAGCGGCGGCGTTGTGCGGCAGCGCCATCGTCGCCAACCGAACCAACCAGGTTGTCCCATATTTTGCGGTCGCCGATCCAGCTTTTAATTCCCGGATAATTATCGACATTCTCTAATTGGCTACCCAGCGAAGCTCCCCGTATATAAAGAAAACTATCTTTTCCCAACTGTGTATTTTCGCCCAATACTTTCCATGTCGGGTCGTTGGGCTTCATGTTTTCCATGCTCGAATCAACATATACAAAGCCAAGTGGAGCATTCCTTCTTTCGTCGGCCGAAGACATTTCTTGGAAAAAGCGTTTCCGGATTGATTTCAGGACGTTTCCTCCTGTTCCTCCTACACCAATGATGATGTGATTTTCGTTTAATTTCATGACAACATTCTTTTATTATTGATTATATTTTTCATTGCCTTACTCTGTAAAATCGTAATTTGTGACAAACATAGCCTTCCTCATCTGCTGATTCGCCGCCATCAGAACCATGACCACCTGAATGAGTTGTACGATAATAATTCCTACAAGAAATTTGAATTTCAGCCAGAATAATTTATCAACGATTCCCTGATAACAGGTGGTTGTAATGGCATTTATAATCTGAGTGGTTTTATCCCGGACGTTAGAAGACAGGATTTGGCTGACCTGAGCCTGTAGTTCTTCGTTTCCATCGGTTAGTTTCGAGATACGGTTGGCAATGATGGGATATTCGTTTTCTATTTCCTCGGTGACGGATGCAATATAATCTTCGCTGTTAATTCCGGAGGTGTTGATGTCGGGCAAGTTCAGGTTTACCGGCAAATTCTTCAGATTGATTGCCAGGGAGCCATATTCTTCGACTGTCGATTTCAATGAAGAAGTGATGGAGTAAGAAATAATCAAGATGCAGGTGATGGCCGCTACAGCAAACATGACCAGATGATGTACAATTGTCGGGGAGAACCTTTTGTTGGAAAATCTCCCCAACAATACACATCCTATCCACAATATTACAGAAATAACAATTCCTTTAATTATTGCATAAATGATAGCAAACATAAATATAGATACTTAAATTTCTTTGTTTAACAACTTATCCATCACGCCTCTTAAGAGCTTGTTTTCCACTCTTATCAGTTTTTTAGAGAGTCGAACGCCCCGGTCATCTTTTCTTTTCCCCGAAATAATATATTCTTTGATCAATTGTTTATCCGTAACGACCTTACTCAAAGCCAGCCGGATGTTATTGGTCGCGTCGGGTATTCCCCCTTTCCTGTTAAACAAACCATTGATAACCATTTCCGCACGGAAAATATCAAATTGCCGGTCTTTACAGATTTCCATGTATATTTCTATCAGTTCGGGTCTGAAGCTTTCCAGCTTTTCATTCGAAACCGCCTTGGCGCTCAATAAGTAAAACAGGTATAAGGCTCTCGCCTGATAACCCTGTAACTCCAACTCACGGTGTTTGTAATCAAGGAAATAAATCCGGCAATCATCAGTAATCAATACCCTGCTCAATCCCGGTTTATTTTCATCCGGGTATTTCTCAAATGCAGGATGAAGAATGTCTTTTTTTTCCAGTTCTTCCTGTATCAATTTGATCAATACAGGTTCATCGACAATGTGTTTAGCCAAACGCCTGAGCATATCTTCCATAACTATTCTACGAACACGAGGACTAGCCGTGCAAAAATAAGGCAAGAATAATATCGTTTTTCGAAAACGATATTATTCTTTGTTTTTAATTATAATTATCTATCAACTTATTAATTTACAAAATATTAATATCTATACAAATTCTTATTTTATCTCTAAAAAACTATCTATAAAGATTTTAAAAACTATGTAAGATTAAATTCTAATGTCTACTTTAATATCTTATCGTGCAGGAATCAATATTTCACAACGATTTTCACTCCTTTGTTACACTTTCCGGTCTTTACGGCGGAACATTTCTCGCCGATAACTCCTTTCGAACAGGTATGAGAATTAAGAGCCATATCTTTATTATCTAAATAAGGACAATCAATCTTATATCTTTTCTTTCCTGAACCGCCACCGAACATCGCTTTAAGTATCAAATAAATAACCCCTCCGCAAATTGCAATCGTTATAGCCATCCAGACAACGGCGACAGTAGCGACTCCGATGGATAACATCACGACAGTCATCACTGAATGATAACCTGCTTTATATAATCCCGGCTTTGTTTCTTTGCGGTTGATCAGAAATACGATCCCGAAGACAACAATTATTAAACCTAAGGCCACAAGCCATATATTATCGACAATCGGAGTAAATTGTTCTTTGAAAATCAAAGCAAGAATCATTGCCGCAATTCCTATACAAGCCGTAATTATGTGAGGAATGCAATTGGCCGGCATAAAAGAAAAACCTGCGATTTTTTCCAGTTTTTCTTTTGTTTTGGGATATGAAAAAATGAAAAAGTAAGCCATTACAGCGGCCACTAGGAGAAACAAAATACTCAATATGGTTTTCGTTCCTTTACTCATTTCATTTTGGCTATTTTCCCGGGAATGATCATTATTTGTATGATCCGGCAAATTATTCTGAGCGAATTGAGCTCTTAATTCTTTTTTCTGTACTGAAATCTCTTCCGGAGTATAATAAGTAATGAAAGCGGTTTCGGTATATGATCTTGAAGAAACACTTTCATTTTCATAGTCAGATTCCTTTTTTTCGAGCTTTACTTTACGTTCCGTCCAGTTTCCATACTCATCTGTTTGAGTGTATTCATAAGTATAAGTATTTGTAACATTCCCCGATTCCCAGCTGAATTCTTCGACCATAGAAGAAGGCAACAAATCGACATCACTGCTATACTTATATGTTCTTGAACCTACATCACCATAATTTTGTCGATCCTGGAATTCGCTGATTCTACCTTTATTGTCGAATGTATAGTAAAGAGCCAAATCTTCCTGAGTATCGGTTACCCACTTTTCTTTGCGTTGATTCTCCTGTTCTAAAAAAATCACATCGTAGGCATTCCTGTAATTGAGATACCTTGTTTCACTGATATATTCATGCGTAACAGGTTCATCAACTTCATTCATACCGTCTTTCACCAGATTTCCGAACGCATTGAATTCCAGATAAGCGCCTGTGTTATAGTTGATTCTTTTAACCGTCCCATTCAGGCTGTACGCTTTCCAACCTGTCATCTTTTGCGATTCTTCTTTAGAACCGCATCCGATCAATCCGATACAAATGAAGGATATCAGAAGAATGAATACTGTTTTTTTCATTGTTGATGTATGCTTATAATCAGTTCTGTTTTATTATAGTTTTGTGGTTTTTTCATTGTCGTATTCATTCAGGTTTCAATATAATATAGATCACTTTTTCGTATAAATATCTCCATTGATACGGATCTCATTGGCATTATCTGTTTTTTCAAAAACAAAATCATCATACCAACTGTCCGGCTCATCAAGTTCTTCCAATGAACTGATAATGTATTTGGTTTCTGTCTTTTCTTCTTTTACCGCACCTTTGGGAGAACCGGCCATTTTATACATTTTCAGAAAATCAAACGTTTCTTTTTCTCCATCAACATTCATAACATCAATCACATTGTTGGACGTAACGGTAATTTCATTTGAATAAAATCCATCTCCATATTCAAAGCTATAAACCCAGGTTCCCTGCGTCCAAGCCGGAGGAGAAAGAGGAGATGCGGCATCCTCTTCATCATCGTCCGAACAGGAAGTTGTAAAACCGATAAAAGCACATGCAATCATTGTTGCAAAAATTAATCTGAATGTTTTCATAAAAATTTGTTATAATAATTAATACTAAAAAAATGAATTGTTTTTGAATTGTTTTTGAATTGTTTTGTGAGTATTTTCATTGATAGACACAAAATAAATCCTCCTGCAATAGCCAGAATAATAGTGGCTAAATCACTGTTCCTGTCGCAGTTGAATTTTAAAATAAAAAAAGCGTGAGTACTGTTGAACTTATCTCGTTATCAGGCTCTCGCAAAGCCCAAGGTATAGATAAGCAACAGACTCACGCCCATATATAAAACACAGACGTGAGCGTTTGTTGCCATCATCCCCATACCTTTGTCAAATTTTTGCGAGATTTGATAACAGGAGATAATTTTATAAACGCTTTCGTTTAAGACCGCAATGTATATGTCCTCTTTTCAACGCTTTGATTCGGAGGATTGGCTGCAAAAGTAAACGAAAGCCTTATAATCTGCAAATGTAAGGCAGCATTTTTAATCCGGATGTTTACAAGTGTTTACAAAATTCGCAAAAGAATGTATTCTGCGCCTTCTTTGAACTCTTCCGGTTCCCGGAGACATTGAATCATTTATTACTTTATACCGCGAACGGGAAAAAGGTAACCGGAAGAAGTAAAAATTCTATAGTTATTTGTGGATATTCATTGGTAAATTGCGGTATACTTGCCGAAGCCCGGCAAATGTGAATCACGTTCGGAGAACGCCTCCCATGTAAGCCTGTATTGGATAGACTGCTCTACTGATATTAGCTTCCATCGGAAGCGTCTTCAGATGCCTGCGATGCAGGCCTGGTTGAGATAGGATTTCTTTACAGTAGCCAGAGGCTACTGCTTATAAAGGAAGCGCCCGTTGGGCGCAGACTGGAAACGAAAAATACGTACAAGCATACTTCTAATACTTTGCTAAAACTTAGCAAACGTGAATCAATTTCGCGGCGGACTTGCCGAAACTTGGGAAAGAGCTTTCCTTCCATCTCGACATAGCGAAAAACGCTACACCAAACGGGGCCACTGCTTACTAACAGGAGCACTCTACGAATGCAATTTTCCATCAATATTTCCTTGTATTTGCTATAAAGCGCATAGTGCTTTCTCTTAGATACAGGATTTTGACGGCTTCCCTTTCTTTTCTATCAATTTCGTTAAAGCTTTGAAACGGAATAAAATTAGATACAAGCCATAATGTTGTGAATATTACGACTTGTATCTGTCAAACTCATCTACTTCAAGCGTTCAAGGAACATATAGGTTTAATTGGCGGTTTTTGGGGAGGAATTATCCCTGCCAATTTTACCCCATCTTGATCACCAAGAATCGAAATATCCGGTTGACTACCGTTATCAGCGCCCAAATTTACCCGGTTCTCAGAAACAAACATCACGGCTCCCAGAGCCATTAATGCGACAAATAATACTTTTTTCATGTTTTTTATAAAATTTTTGTTAGACATAAATGATTCTCCCGACAAAGCCTTTATTAATTCGAAAGCCGGCTTCAGCCTTGTTCGTTAAATCATTTACAACTTGATACCGCGAACAGGAAAAAGGTAACCGGAGGAAAGAAAAATTTTATAAATATCACGTTGATATTAGCACATTGGCATATTATCTCATTGACATATCGGCACATTGGCATATCATTAACTTGTGAACTAATAAATATTGACTTAAATTTGCCGTCGATTTGATTGCGCGTTTATTAATTATTTTTGTTCTGTTCTGATGCCGTATTGCTGTAAATACATATTCATCTGTCTCTGCTTCGCTCTTTTTTCCGGAAAAGTATCCGGAACCGGTTTCCGGGATTTTTTCAGGAACGGAGAAAAAGAGACGATTGACGCAGACCAATTGAGAATGGAAAAATATATAGATAGGGCGAATGCATTCCTGCGGTCGGAAGACTTAATCCATGCAAAAATATATTTGGATTCAGCGGCTTTATATCAACAGGAAAATATACATCCGGAAATATTAGGATACTTCTATTTCACTATTGGATATTATTATGAAAAAAAAATAGTTGATGAAAAAGCCTATGAATACTATTACCGGGCTATCGGATGTTATGAAAAAGCAGGAAAAGAGAGATTGAATATCTCTATATATCATAATTTATCACGCTCCTACATACAAAAAAATGATACCAAAAGCTTGAAAAGAATAATTGACAAAATGCTACCTTTGGCTTTGAAAAGTAATGATTCAATAAATATAGCCGACACTTATAGAGTAATTTCTTTTTATTACAATTGCTTGTATGAAAAAGATAAAACGCAGGAAATATTTTTAGATTCCGCCATCCTTTATAACAAAAAAGTAGTCCATCTTTTTGAAACCTCTCAAAAG
>JAVBSK010000109.1:0-6793 GCA_031556755.1 Bacteroidales bacterium
TATGCTTTATAAGCATCCGATTCTTTTACTAAAGCGATCTTTTCGTATAAATTGGACTTCGCCAAATGCTCGCAATGGTTTTGGTGAGTATTGAGATATCCCATAAATTCACTTTCTATCAATCCCTGACCTAAAATGCTCCACGGCATAAGTTCCGATTGTATGATGACCATCAACAGATTTGTCCAGTCGAAACGTTCATGCAACGATTTGCAAGCTGCTTTTGCCGCTTCGAGGTCGATATGATTGATAACATAACCGTTCCGGCTGACGAAATAGGTTTCATCCAGATTCTTACACAGGTAAATATCGCAGTAAGAACCCATATATTTTTGCTCTATGACAAATTCCCTGACACCGTTTTCATAAAAATAACGGATGGCTTTGTCTATACTTTCTATTTCGTTCCGTTCCGGTGATTTGGGAGCGGGCGATATGGTGGGCGAAAAGGCGTTCACCTTATTTTGGCAAAAACAGTCTATTCTGTTTTTAAGTTTCTTCAAGTCTTCCATACTTAATTCTTTTTCTTGATTATACATCCTTGTGTCGGTTGGATTCCATTCAATGTATCACCTAATCCGAAATATTCAACCTCAAAATCATTACTAACCAAACATCCGTTGATTATTGTTTTAAATTCAGCCTGGGTCGGTTCAAAATCATGATCGTCGTGACGTTTGTCTTCATCCATATTGTAGAACTTATTGAATTCCACATTAGGAGTTGTAATTATCAATTTATTGAAATTGTAAGTCAATGCTCTCTTTATTAACTCTTTTGCTTCTTTTATCGAATTATGCTCGATCACTTCTGTTAGTAAAATGTTTACCTGTCCGTTTGGAATATATCCGTCAAGGGAAGCATAGAAATTGAGATTGTCTTGCTCATATCTTCGTCCTACATTTTCTGCCAGACGTTCAAAGCCGGGATCTTTGTCTACTGCATGATAGGGCGCTGTAAATCCCTTATTCATCATCTTTTTATAGTAAATAAATTCCCCACAACCTATATCCAGAACGGGTATATCGAGTTCCAGCTGATCGGTAATGAAACGGACTCGTTCCTGATGTGTACCTTGCAAAACGAGATCGGCTTCAAGTCCGTTTTTACTCAGATATTTTTCAAAGATGGGTTTCAATTCTTCGAACTGACGTGGCGATTTCACAGCACGCATAATAAACAAATAGAATACAAAATAGGGTACATCATCAATATTGGTTAGTATTCGTCCATATTTTTGAGCCAAAGAATCGTCGATATAGGTAAACATGCCATAATCATTGGTTACGTGTGTGAAAAGAGCGGTAAGAGCCAACAGATTAAAAGCTTCGAATACGGATTTTGCTGTAATCGTCAATTTGAAGATTCGTTTACTTTGCTGTTCAACCGTTATACCATCAAAATATTTCGATAACAAGAAACGATTATTCCGATACCATGTGGAATCAATATAGAACGAGGGAACTTCGATGATGCATTCTTCAGCATCGGCATCGCCTTGCGTAATACCCAACCATGAGATTTCTTTGGTTGAAAATTCCTCCTTACTTTTTAATATGTGGTTGAACAATTCATTGCATATGTGAACTATGACCAGCGGCGTACAATAGCTCTGATAGTCTATCTGGTTCGCTTCTTCAGGCATATAACTGTATTTAGTATCCTGAAAAACCACTTCGTAGTTGTGCTTGTCGACAGCGTTTCCAACAATGTAACCATTCTTTAAGGCCTTGAAGTAAAGCCCGTAGTCGGTATCGGGATTCTTAAACAAGATGTCTAAGAGTTTATCGTTTTTACTATTAATTTTAAGTATCATAGGTGCTTTATTCTATTATTCTACCGCAAAGGTAAAATTAGGGTACGCAATATTTTTGCGTAGAGAAGATTATTTTATTGAATTTTTACAATTCATTGGAAAGACTACAATAAATTCATGATTTTCGTCTCCCGCCCATGAGTTTACACAGTCTTTCAATATGTCTAAATAAATATCCATGTCGCTTTTATTAAGCTTAGGTAGGCTTTTGTGAATTAGAACGATTCTTTTTTCTTGAAACCAGCTAAAATCATTCAAGCAATCATTGACTGCATTCCAATTGTTTCCAAAATAGGAAGGAAAGCTTAGTGTTTCCGCCAATTCTTGAAATAAGTTCGATACCCCAACAATTGAAGGTAAGTAAATAATACAGGTGTCATTATCAAATGTAAATTCCGACCCATCAGAGAATATAAAACAATCTGTCTCCATATCTTTTTATTTATACAATTCCCCCCTCATCTCAACCAATATCTTTTCAACCTCTTTTATATCCGGCTTATCTTGTAAGGAAGATGTTTCGGCGTATTGTTCTATGCTTTGCATTAAAGTATCCGCCATTATTAAAAGGTTGTCATACTCCATATCTCCTGTTTTTATGCTGAGAAGCTCGGTTTTGTTCGGACGTTTCACATTTAGTTTTCCATCACGTACTATTTCTTCAGCCACTTGCAGCAGGCGTATGGTGTGCATCATGTTTTTAGAATCGTAATTCTTACCATGAGTCTGATTCGTGTTGTAGCGATTTTCGTTCCGTTCGGTAACCCAGTCCCAATATTCCTTGTATTCTTTGCAATAGCTTGAATAAGCATCTATGTTAAAGCTCAAGTGAGCGATTTCCTTTTCGCCTTTTACTATTGAGGACAACGAAACTTCATTGGCTTGCGGATTATTCATTAGACCATGATACGAGAACTTGCCATCATAATCATAGAACAGAGCATACAAGCCTTTGCTATGAGGAATTGAGCTTAGTCCGCAATACTCTTGTTTTAATCCTTTTTGTTTCAACCAATCCGATAGTGGAACAGAGGAAGATCCGTCTACAATATAGCAAAAGTCCAATACGTTTTTACGTTCTTTCTCCATCGGGTTCACTATTTTCTTTTTGTATCCTCTTGCTTTCCGTATCTGAGAATGGGCATATCCTGCAAAGGTTTCTTTGCACAGTTTCGAGAGAAACATATCGAGTTTCAATCTGTCCATTAACGGATGCTTGTATAATATGCAATCGTCGGGCGATGCCAATATTTCCAATAAGTTAGGGTTGTTCTTGCACAACAGTTCTACGAAACGACCCAATTCATAATATACTTCGTCGTTTGTTTCGTTGCTTATTTGCGGAACATACTCCAAACCATAAAATAGGTCTTTGGGCATATAATATACGCCTTTCAGGTCTGTATCCGATTGCGGAGTGTTTAGCCCGTAAGCTTTGCTGCCGCTGATACATTCAAATAGCAGCAGCCCTTTATCCTTTATATCTTGTATGGTCATAATCGTTTACTATTTGTTTGAAATAATCATCAGTCGGAGATAAATCAAAATTTACTTTTTCTAGACTGTTCGCTTTGTTGGAACAATAATCGAAGGTTTCCTTTATCCAACTCAGTAATGAATTATCTATTTCTATTAAATGGCTTTCTTGTGCTGTCGACTTTAATTTTATTAAAGATATTATCTTTTCGTTCAAATCCTTGGGCAATAATTGCATTAATGGCGAAATATCCATCGGTGCTATTGTTTTTTTATCCATGCACCACAAAGCTGCTAAAAGCGGACGAAGTACATAAAACAGTTTCTTTATTTTTATGGTGTCGTCATTTATGGTCTGCATTGCTCCTTTTGCTATGCCAAGATAATGATGGGTATTGCTTCGGGCACAAAAATAATGTTGACATAATTGCCACAGGGTTTCTTTAAAAACAGGATCTTCGCAATAAACAACGGGAGATTGTAACCATTCAAAGGGTGTTGTGTTGGATTTGGTTATCAACTGCAATACTTTTTTCAAATCCCAACCGGACACATCCAGATCGTCTGTCATGGGAAGGCTTACCTGCTCACCTTTTTTATATATGGATAAGTAATCTTCGATTGGTCGCAAGTATATAAAGCGAACATCGTAATCACTGTCGGGAGAGGGAAATCCCCATGCCCGGCTCCCTGATTCGCAAGCAAATAATATTTTTATATTATGTTGCTCTCCTATATCGTATAATTTTTGTTGTATGGTTGTTTTCATTGTTTATTTTCTAATTCATTTATAAAAGCTTTGAATTTGTTGATGGCATATTGTTCCCTACTTATTCCTGTTAGCTCTTCCAATTCATCATACAGGAAAAAGAAATCAAGATGTTTATTGGGAGAATATGATGTGTCATAAATTACTTCGGATAGTAACCGTATCGTATTATCTAAGATTTTAGGGTTATCTATCGCTTTTTTGATATAATGGATTAAGTAAAAGTCCATAAGCTCTTTCTTTTGAATATTTGAATCTATATTGAAGTCATCAAGAACTTTTCTAAAATACGCATCTATGTCCCAAATTTCTTGAGAATTTAATCCGGCCAAAATGTATAAATTATCAGAGCAATATCCATCTTCGATAAGAAGTAAAGCCCAATTAATCAAATCCGAACTACAATTATTCCTCTTTATTATTTGCTTAGCCAACAATAAATTGGTTTCTACCTGTAAATTTAATTTTTTCATAATACTATTTCTACCCTTATCATTTTATTTGATGATACAAAGTAAAATAATAGCTGCGCAGTATTTTTGCGTAATTAAAATTATTTTTCATATTTTTGAAGAAATGTGCTGTCAATGAGAGAAAAAGATAGATATGAAATATATATTTCTTGTTTAGATAATTTTTCAACAAAGGAAATTGATTCTGTAATAAGACGAATAATAAATAATAATGTAAAATATACGATGGCTCCTAATGCTGATTTATGGCTTATAAATTATAAAGAAATGGAGTTTACAATTATTAATTATATTATCTATGATGTTGATATTGTATATTTCTGCGAAAAACAAGAGAAAAATGAATACGACAAAAATGCCAAAGAAATTATTTCGTTAATAGAAAATAATATTCATGCCAGTTAACCGTAACGCCCTGATTCGCTATAAAACCATAGATATTTGCCTGCGAAATAAATACCGCAGATGGACGCTTGAAGATCTGATTGAAGCCTGCTCCGAGGCTTTATACGAATACGAAGGCATAGATAAAGGTATCAGCAAACGTACCACCCAAATGGATATCCAAATGATGCGTAGTGAGAAACTGGGTTATAATGCTCCGATTGTAGTCTATGATAATAAATACTATAAATATGAGGATGAGGAATATAGTATAACGAACACACCTTTGTCAGAACAAGACCTTAAAACCATGTCCGAAGCAGTCGAAGTTCTCCGGCAGTTCAAAGGCTTTTCCTATTTCTCGGGAATGGGCGATATCGTGAGCCGCCTCGAAGATCATGTTACATCTGCCAAACAAAAAACGATTCCGGTTATCGATTTTGAAAAAAACGAAAGTCTGAAAGGTTTGGATTATCTGGATGTTATCTATCATGCTATTGTAAACAAGCATGTGTTAAGTATAAAATACCGTTCGTTCAAAGCCCGATCAGCCAGTACATTTATTTTTTATCCATATCTGCTGAAAGAATACCGCAATCGTTGGTTTATATTCGGCCGTCGGAAAGGGACATTGATTAATTTGGCACTAGACAGGATACATAAAATAGATATCGCTGAAAAAGAAGTGTTTATAGAAAATGATTTGTTTGATCCTCAAAGTTTCTTTTCTGATGTTGTCGGGGTAACCAAGAATATCGGAATGAAAGCAGAGAAAGTGATTTTTTGGGTAGATAAGCAAAATGCACCTTATGTAAAAACCAAACCTTTCCATAAAAGCCAAAAGTTGATAGAAACGAAAGATGACAATTCAATGGTTTTTGAAATAGAAGTGGTTATTAATCAGGACCTACAACGGGAGTTTTTTGGTTTTGCCGATACCATAAAAATATTGTCGCCTCAGTCTTTAGTTGATTTTATGGGGTGGAAATTCAGATTGGCTAAGGAAAGGTATACGGGAAAAACAGAAGAAAATAAGTCTGAGTGTTGAAAATAAACAAAAATTCACCCCATATATAGATGAGTTTTTCTGAGTTCTCTCAACTTACCGAAAAACCCACCTGGAATATGTATTTATATAGATTATTTTGAACTGACATAAAAAAGAAAATCCGTATAAATCAGACGTTTATACGGATTTGGATTTCTTTGAACTTCTAAAAGTGGAGCTGGAGGGATTCGAACCCTCGTCCAAACAAGCAATACATAAGCTTTCTACACGCTTAGTAAGTCTTTGTTTTTTTGTTTGTAAACTGAGGACTCACACCCTATTCACAACTTAGCATCTTAAATTTCAAACATGATCCAATGCCAATCTTGTTCTATCTCCACATTCCTGTGCCTCTGAACCAAACGCCGTAGAGAAAGGCTTTTGAGAGACATTTAGCTTCCTTGCCTAGCAAGGAAAATGCTTGGACTTACTATAGTTCGGTCGAATTAAGCAGCTAAAGCGTATTCGTTGTTGCCAGTTATGGTTTGTAATACAGTATTTACGAGTTTGCATTACGTGACTCGACATGCTTACTTACCCATTGATCTTGCTGTCAAAACCGGTCAGCCCCTTAAATTGAATAAAATCTAATACAAAGGTAATAATTTTTTACATAGAATAATACATCTGTCTTTCAAAGGTAAGAAATACAGATTTTCAGATATTCATTTAAGTACCCGGAGGGCCTTTTTCAAATGAAGATATCGGGATATTGTCGGATATGAAAGCCGGGGAAGGATTATGGATTATTCTATCCTCCAGCTGTTTTCAAACAACACACTGCTCACGGAGAGCTTCCTTGCGGAAATCAAAAGGGTAATCCGCAT
>JAVBSK010000171.1:0-5743 GCA_031556755.1 Bacteroidales bacterium
ATGCGGAATAGAAATTAGTAAGAGCAGATAATCTTTTAGACTCTTTTTCAAGAATTCCCAACTTTTTCATATCAGCTTCCCATGCAGGTAACAATTCTCCGAGTTCTTCATTTTTGTCTTGATTATAGTATGCCTGGGAGAGCTCGGAATAAGCAGTCATTTTAACATCATTACACGCTTCATTATTTCCAGCCTGAATACATTGTTTAAAATATTTTTCAGCCTCATTATAACGTTTACTCCATAAATATACGTTTCCCATAATATATAAAGGCCATACTTTGGCTTCTGGAGCATCTATATACTTAGACTGTTCGTAACATTTTTTAGCTTCTTCCAATAATTTTTCGTCTTGTCCGGTATGTAAACATGCCATTATAAAAGCATTGTATGCTTTGAAATAGTAATTCCATGCTTTTTGTTTGGCGATAAACATGAGGTCATCATCCGCCCTTTCCAGCAATTGTTCGTATAAATTATTCTGACTTAACAATGTTATCAAATTTCCTCTGCATGCGGCTGCTTTCTTGTTTTCCCCCTGTTTAAGAGCCTCTATTTCATATTCTGAAAGATATTTCATGACAGTTTCAACTTCATCAAGATAAAATATAGATGCGATTAATTTTGCATAAGTATCTAATTTCTCATCTCCTTGTGAGACTTCAATTTTCTTTACAAGCGAATCTTTCTGATGTTGAAAATCATTTTGTCCTGAAATTGAAACAAAGCAGGATAACAGTAAAATAAAAAAACAGGTAAAATACTTCTTGTTAAAAGTCTGACTGGAAGTTTTGTTCATATCTTGATCTGAATTGCGTTTTGAAATGATGGATACTCCTGTATATGATGTGTTTAGATGATTTCGAGGAATCTTAGCGATAAATATTAAAAGCCAATATTCAAAAGCCGGATCTTGTATTCCTATGATATTTCCGGGAAGGATATCAATCAGGTCTTTATCTAATGTAGCTTTCTTGTGATTTTTTATATTGGCGGAAGTCCCTAATTTGTATTTTTCCAGCACTTCCATAGAGGAGAAGTTAACGACGCCATCCGCTACTGCAATTAAAAAATTGATTTGCTTGGAAGTCAGTGTGTCAATGATGTTTGTAAAAAGAAGGCTCAATTGTCCGATTAAGCTTGAAAAAGCATCGTTGAGGATTTTTGCTGTGCATTTTTTAGTAGTTCGAAGCCATACTTGCTGACTGAGTTGTTGGGTGTAATAAGGATGATTTTTCATTAAATCGGCAATTTGTCTGCAAAGCTCTTGCGATATTTCTTTTCCTGTGTCTGAAAACCGGTTGGATATAAATGCTATCCAATCTTCCCGCTTGATTCGTTGCAGAAATATGATTTCTCCGAATTTGTAAAAAGGCATCTCATAGTTGTTGAAAATATCCAGCAATATGTGACGTTTACTTCCGTAAAGGCAATAACAAACAGAACTGTGTTTTTGCCAATGTGAGCGCAATTTGCGTTGAAAGGCCAGCGACTCTTCATATTCATTTACATTCTGAAATTCGTCAATGCAAACAACAATTTTCTTTTGGATATCATTGGCTATAGTCTGAGGTAAATCCAGTATTTCATTAAATGACAGTCTGTTATCCTTAAAATTGATGCCAAAAGAGAGTTCATAAGTCTGACTTGTATCGGAAAACGAGATGATAGGAGTCAGACGCCCCAGGTATTTTTTCACTCCGGCTACGAATTCCTCCCACGCACTTGTTGAAATTTTCAGGATGGCATTGGCGTATGCGATGTAAAATTGTTCTTCTGTGCAACAATTGAAAATATCAACATGACAGACCAATATATTTTTATTGGTTACCATGATGGATTGCGTAACTTCATTGACTAACGATGTCTTTCCCCACCTGCGCGGAGAAACGATGGTCGTGTTGATCAAATTGTTGAAGTACTGCGTTAACAATAGAACTTCATCATTCCTGTTTGTGAAATTTTCTTTTTCTGCAATCCGTCCGTATGAAAAAGGTGTTTCCATATTTATCTTCGTTTGTCTACAGAAGTAGTTAAATAAAATGAAGTCAAGTAATTTCAAATCAAATGATTTCAAGTCAAGTAATTTCAAATTCTTTTCAAAAAAAATGTAGCTACAGATTGAATCCGCAGGTCGAGAATCAGGTCTGTTGTACCACTATTAACTCTTAGTTTTTATTTTTGAACTCTTCAGTCAATCGTCCCGTTCTGATTCGATTGTATAAACAAAACTGTCGGCGCGATAATATCCCACATTCCACTCAACCGGACGTCCTCCGGGATCGTAGACATGTCGTTTCCTCTTCAGGATCGGGTCTCCGATCTTGACTTCCAACTTTTCGGACAATAACCGATCTGCCGCTTTTGCACTGATTTCTTCCTTCGAGATTTTAACGATGATGTTATAACTTTCCAGTATCTCATACAAAGGGCGGGAAAAATCTTCATTGCCTGTAAGTCCTATCCGGGGGTTGAAATAGGAGATGAAAAGGACAAACGGTAATTCAGGATTCCCTCGTAATCGTTCTAGTTTTAACACTTTTGTATTTTCATCTATATTGAAAAACAGACATAATTCTTCGGAAGGTTTTACCCAACCGATATACATTTCGTAGTTCTTGACTTCGATGCCCATTGTCTTCATTTCCTGAGAAAAACTGAGCCAATTGCCAGCTTTGGATGTGATGGCCGTATCTGCAACAACTGTTCCTACACCTTTTTTCCGTATCAATAAGCCTTCGAATACCAATTTGTTAAAAGCCTGACGCATCGTACTCCGGGCGACTCCTAATTGCCTGGATAAATCGACTTCATTCGGGAGTTTTTTCCCTTTCTTGTATGCGGGATCTTTGATTTCCTCCCTGATCTGTTGTTCTATTTGTACATACAAAGGAATATGACTACTGTGATCCAATAAAATTTTCATGATAAAGGGTCTTAAGTGATTCTGTTGCAAATATAAAAGATTTTATTGTTTTTTCTTTGTTTCTGTCCGTTAATGTTGTAATTTTGTGATGTTTTCAATATGTACATACATATATACATTTAAATAAGTAATGAAATTATGAAGACAAATTATTATGCAGGAGTCGATATAGGAGGAAGCCATATTTCTTGCGCTTTGATTGATCCGGAAACAGGAAAAATTGTAGGCAATATTGAAGAATCGGATGTGAATTGCGATGGCGCTGCGGCTGAAATATTGCAAGCATGGAGCGCTGTTATCAATCGGGTGATTTCGGATCAAGCCTTGCTTGGCGTCGGTGTAGCTATTCCAGGTCCTTTTGATTACGAGAGAGGGATTTCTTTGATTGAAGGGGTACAGAAATTCGATTCGTTATTTGGTTTGAATATTAAAGAATCGATTTCTCCGGAAATGAATAATTCTCAGATTCCTTTTACGTTTATCAACGATGCTTCTGCTTTTGCTTTGGGAGAGTATTATGCCGGAGTTGCCAAGGGAAATAAAAAATGTCTGGTTATTACAATAGGAACTGGACTGGGTAGCACTTTTCTCAATGAAGGACGGATAGAGACCGGGATTTCGGAATCGGTTCCAGAAAACGGCTACTTATATAATATACCATTCAAAAATAGTATAGGAGATGATTATTTCTCTACCCGCTGGTTTGTGAATGCCTGGATGGAAAAGACGGGAGATAAGATTTCTGGCGTGAAAGAAATCTCACAACTGGCAAAAAATAATGATCAGCGGGCGTTATCGCTTTTTGAAGAATTTTCGGGTAATCTGGCGGATTTTATCTCTCCCTGGTTGCAGAAATTTAAACCCGAAACGCTTGTTATCGGTGGAAATATAGCCAAGGCTTCCCCTTTTTTTCTGGATAGGCTGGTTGTTTTGTTGAGAGAAAAAGAACTAGCTATTCCGGTTAAAGTGTGTGAGTTATGGGAAAAATCGCCCCTTATAGGAGCTGCAATGTATTCAAGAAACAGATTAGATAAAGCAATGGACGAAAAACAAATCAGAAAAACCGAGCAGTTTCTGGCTCCGGAAAAAGTGGAGAATGCTCCTCAGGGTTATTATGATATTTATCCCGGATTTCCTTTGGGAGATGGTAAAATAAATGAAGGCCATGATAGTCTGGCTGCCTGGATTTCGCAGCAAAAGACCGTGATTATAGATGGTTATGAAGGCGTTTTCTGGGACAGATTGGTGGCGAATCTGAACCAAAGTCTGATTAAATCAGGAAAAAGGGTTTATTGGTACACTATGGATGCCGCCATGAAATCTCCGGAAGAAATAGACCGGATGATTGCTCCCTGTCTCGGAGAGCGGGATTCTATTTTCGGAAAAGTAACAGATAAAAAGTTGATAGATTGGTTCGACATCTCTCGATTGCAGAAAATACGACCTGATGATGAAGCCGAAGTCAATATCCTGGTGGGATGCGGTGCGGCACTGGCAGGATGGGAGGGTTCGTTGGTTTATGTGGATCTTCCCAAAAATGAATTGCAATTCCGCATGAGGGCGGGTTCAGCGCTGAACCTGGGCGCTGACAGGAAGGACGATAACAGGAATATGTATAAGCGTTCCTATTTTGTTGACTGGATTGTGCTGAATGAACACAAAGCCCATGTTTTACCTCAGATTGATGTAATTGTGGATGAACAACGTCCCGATCATTATTTGTGGATGAGGGGAGATGATCTGCGTTGCGGGTTGACTGCGATGAGCCGTAATTTTTTCAGGGTGCGTCCCTGGTTTGAACCGGGAGCCTGGGGAGGTCAGTGGATGAAAGGACATATCGACGGATTGAACAAGGATGTCGATAACCTGGCTTGGTCATTCGAACTGATGGTGCTCGAAAACGGATTGATGTTTGAAAGTAATGAATACAGGTTGGAAGTGTCTTTCGATTTCCTGATGTTCAATAACTATAAAGAAGTATTAGGAGATTGTGCGGAAAAATTCAAGTATGATTTTCCTATTCGTTTTGATTTTTTGGATACCTTTGACGGCGGTAATCTGTCTGTTCAATGTCATCCCCGTACGGAATATATTCAAAAGGAGTTTGGAATGCCATTTACTCAGGATGAAACTTATTACATACTGGACTGTCAGAATGAGCCCACGGTGTATCTGGGATTTCAGGAAGGCGTTAATCCGGAAAAATTCCACCAGGAATTGGTCTACAGTCAGGAAAATACGGAAGAAATTGATATTGAAAAGTATGTGCAGAAGCATCCTGCCAGGAAACACGACTTCTTTCTGATTCCTAACGGAACGATTCATGCTTCGGGAAAAGACAATCTGGTGCTGGAAATCAGTAGCGCTCCTTACATATTTACGTTCAAGATGTATGACTGGGTGCGATTGGATCTGGATGGGCGTCCGCGTCCGATTAATATAGACCATGGTATGAAAAATGTCGATTTTTCAAGACAAGGTCAACGGGTGGAAAAAGAATTTATTTCCCATCCTTGTGTTATGGAACAAAACGAAACATATACGTTAGAGCATTTGCCCACACATCCGCTGCATTTTTATGATGTGCATCGTTATCATTTCGACCAGGAAATAGCAATTGAAACACAGGGGAAATGTCATGTCTGGATGTTGGTGGAAGGTTCATCGGTTGTGGTTGAAACTGCTGACGGGATGAAGCAACGTTTCAATTATGCCGAAACATTTGTTATCCCAGCGGATGCCAAATCGTATAAAATCACCAATGAAGGGAATAAGCAAGCAATGATGCTCAAAGCATTTGTCAGATAATGTCAGATA
>JAVBSK010000071.1:0-3370 GCA_031556755.1 Bacteroidales bacterium
ATTATTTTTATTCTTGTTTATAATGCCAACACATTTTTCCGTATACAAAGTCGTCAACTGACTTTGATCCGTTATATCGCATACCGGATCACTATCTTCATACAGTTTTAGTGGTTTCATATCGTTGGAATAGGCTAATCCGAAGAACTCGTCAAAACCGTGATTGAGCGGCAAGGCTTTTTCGCGATGACCTAAATGCCATTTTCCAACGCATGCCGTATGATAGTTTTTTCGTTTGAGTAACTCAGCGAGGGTCATTTCGTTATCGTTCAGGCCAATGCTATCCTTTGGGAAAAGGACTTTCGTCAAACCGACCCTCCCTGGATAACAACCTGTCAGGAGCGCCGCCCGGCTGGGAGTAGAAACTGATGAGGCCACACAAAAATTCGTGAGCATCATCCCTCGATTTGCCAAAGAATTAATATTTGGCGTCGGAACACTTCCTCCATAGGGTTGAATATCGTTTCTTCCCATATCATCCATAAATATCAAAATGATATTGGGAGTTTCCTGCGCCGTTATTTCAAAAGGAGAAAGAAGACTCAATAATCCGGCCGGAAATATTATTTTATTTATTCTCATAATTCATAATACTAATGAACATGGGCTCAGATGATAACATTTTCTTCTCTCTGGTTTAGTCTTTAATCAGAACTCCTTCAGTACAACCATTTTCATTGTAGGAATCAATTCGGTAATAATAGGATTGTCCTTGAGTAAGAATGTGCGTCATCAATTCTTTTTGTTCTCCGCCTTTGACCTGAATGTTGAGATTCAGAAACTCCGGATCATACCCGAAACTAATCATGTAGCCATCTGCATGCTTCACCGGAGTCCATTGAAGCAGACAAAAACGTTCGTCATCTTGATCACGTATTGCTTTTAATTCTTTGACTTGTGCGGGTGCGGAACCATATCCCTGTCCGAAAATCCGCAAATCACGGATAGCAAATGTTCCACGATCCATTGCATGGAGATTTTCTATTTTAATATACCTGGCATCAACCGCTTTTTTCAGAACAATATATTCATGCGGATTGACTCGTGTATTTTTACTTTTATCTATCAGCTTCGTCCATTTTTTTCCATCGGAAGAAACCCAAACAACATAGGATGTATAATCTTCCTCAAGAATTGAAGTCGTATCGATTGATTGTTCTGCAAAATTGAGTTGTAAAGCGGAAATATTCTTCCTGGCTCCCAGATCCATTTCAAACCATTCACCAGGATTTCCGGTTTTGGCGCTCCACCAGGTACGAACATTTTCATCTGAAGCAAGTTCGGAACCGTGATTTTCAAGAACAGATGAGGATTTAGATTTTTTACCAGTTGACAGGTTCCACCATCCTGCATGAAAGCCTTCTTTCTCAGGATCAAATTTTCTTTGAGGAATAACCATCGGATAATCCCCAAAAACCGTATGAACTTTCATCCTTCCTTTTTTATCAAAGGTCACGGGAAATAAAGCCAGGCGTCGTTCAAAAGGTTCACGGTTACCCACCCACATCGTTGTGATTTGCCACCAATTACCATATTTATCCGCAAAAACGGAACTGTGACCTGCACCTCCTATAAATCCTCCGGTTTTAAGAGATACGGGATTGTAAAGCGTTTCGGTGAAATCTCGATCGGGTTTATTACTTTCCATGACAACATCACAATACCAGATAGACAACGTACCGTTAGTGGCGAATTGAAGATAATAACGGTCATTGTGATTGATAATCCAGGCGCCTTCGATACTGGGTAAACGTTTGAATTTTCCTTTCCACGCACGGGTATCAACTTCATCCCATATTTCACGACGACCCATATGGTAACCGCTTTTATGTTTGTTGACATCAGTAATATAATCCAACAGCAGCCGTTCTGATCCGGGTATTTCCTGAAGAGTTACGGGATCAAGTTCAAACACTTTGATGGACTGTTCGGCTCCAAGTCCGTAAAAAATAAAATAACGTCCTTTATCTATGAAGATTGTCGGATCCGAAACTCTCCTGATTTCGGATGCTACTTCCCATTTTCCACTTTCAGGATCAGCGCTCCGTATTATTTTTACAGTCTTTTCTTCTCTATTACGATTCAATTTGACAAAGTACATATATTTACCATCGGCAGCGACTCCGGGTGCTACGTAAAATCCTTGATTCAAAGCTGCAGAATGAATTTCTTTATTGAAAAAAATATTTTTCCACCGGATCAAGTCTTCAGAAACCCGGTATCCTCCTATATCATTCGTAGAAAAAAGATAATATTTTCCTTTGAAGAGAACGACTACCGGATCGGCGGAAGAACGCGACATAGTTTTTTGAAAAATGCTCCAACCATAATCCAGGTCTAATGGGTTGCAGTAAGTTGCGTCTTTTTGAGAATAACTATAAATAAAAAACGGGAATGCAAATAATATGGAGAAAAAGAGATGTTTCATAAAATTAAGGACTAAGAGTGAAAGATTAAGGGTGAAGAACTAAAATTAACTCCGTCAACTTTAATTCTTCACTCTTAATTCTCAATTAATTTTTATACGCTTTATCCAAAGTCATCGGTTGCCCGGAATACGCTTTTTTAGAAGTCCAATCCTGTGCTGGACTGTTCCAGAAAGGATTTTCTACCGGTAATCCGAGCGGAAGAAAAACTCCGGAACAGAGATACAAACTTCCGGTAGAAATGTAACCCTCCCCTATGCCGATCTGGTCACCGCAGAAACCAATTTTCATCCATCCCCTTTCATTGAAAGTTCCGGGAGCCTGGATTTGTCGTTTTATAATTGAAGTCAGCGCTCCTCTGACCTGAGCCGGACTTACTTTTTCAGGAAGTATTTGCCTGTAAGCCACGTCGGCCAGCGCCTGAAATGCTCCGAAACGATAAGCTAAGGAACGTCCCACAACCGGATAAGCTCCTTCCGGAGAAATCATCCGTTCCTGATGTTCTGCATATCTTTGGTAACGCGGAATTTCTATATCATAAAATTCACATCCCGGAGCATTGTATTTTTTCATAATTTCCAATATCTGGACCATCATGGGTTGAATAACAAAACTGTTGTAATAATCGAGATGGAACTCGGGACCATCGCCATACCAGGCGTCCCCCTTGTACCATTCTTTGTGTTTTTGCATCGCATAATTGATTACATCCGGATTCCATTCTCCGGCAAATTCTTTCAGGGCGACTTCTACCATGGCCGAGAAGAACAACCAGTTACTTTCCGACGGTTTGATGACTCGGGAAGATTTCAAAGCGTTAATCAAGCGTTGTTGCGTAACTTTATCCAATTTAGGCCACAACTGATCTTTGGCTCTCAACAATCCATGAGCAAGGAAAGCCGCATCTACCAAAGGTTGCCTTCCGACGTTAAAATTAAGTATAT
>JAVBSK010000150.1:0-3336 GCA_031556755.1 Bacteroidales bacterium
CTCCCGATGGGTCGACCGACCTGGATTAACAACCAAAAAAACTTAGTAGGAGAAGTTATTCCTCTTATAAAAGAAGCTGCCTTGGCTACAGGAACAACAGTTATAGACCTTCAGACTCCATTCGAAGAAAAATCTTATCTGACTCCTGATCTTGCTCATCCCGATGAAAAAGGCGCCATGTTCATGGCGAATATCATAGCCAAAGTTGTTTGTCCTGAATGTAATATTCCGGAAGTTCCGGAAAACCTTTTTATTCATCTGAGTTCTTTTGACCATACCGACAAAAGTGTAATCAACTCTTCTTCTGTTACAGACTTGGATATGACTTCTCTTATAGACAATCTTGCTCAAACGGGGATCAGTGTACCATTCACTTCCGGATCGGAAACCTGGTTTGCCATAGAATTAGAAGACTTCTTAAAAATGTCGGCCTATTCCATTACTTCAGGTAATTCGGCAAATGAAAAAAACAATCCTAAATCGTGGATATTGCAAGGAGGAGCCGGAACGAGATGGCAAACAATTGATGAACAGAAAGATATTGTATTCATGCCCAATGAAACCAAAGTATTTCTCGGATTTTACTCGGCTTATACTTCATTGAGTAATTTTAAGAAATACAGACTTCTAATAAAAGATAATAACGGAGGAGACAAGCTGGAAATAAAAGAATGGCAGGTGTTCGGATGTCCTCAACCCTTGGGGGCAGACATCACCGGAAACAGTGGCATTATCACTGATCAGTATAACATTACGACCGGAAACAACGCTCAAATGTTAATTGATCAGAAAGCCGATACCAAATATGTCGCACCGGACAAGGGGAGTAGCTATTGGATCAATTATGCTTCACCTACACCGGTTCAAATCAGCAAATATTGTTTGACTTCCGCCAATGATGCTCCCGGACGGGATCCTGTGAGCTGGAAACTGGAAGGAAAATCCGAAACAAGATGGGAAACATTAGATATTCAATCCAATCAGGAATTTGTCGGACGGTTCAGTACTCTTGAATATCCTATCAACAAAGACCGTTCCTATACTGAATTCAAACTAACCATTACGAATATAAAAACAGGAAATTCATTCCAATTGGCAGAGTGGCAGCTTTTTGAAAAAAAAGCATCTTCGATAGCATCCATCAATAATACCGGTTATAATGTATATGCACAAAACAATGCCATATATATTAACTCGAATGCGGGAGAAACAATAAAATATGAAGTATTCAACAGTCAGGGAATATGTGTCTCTTCCGGTGACGCGCGTCCCAATAGTGACTATAAGATCACTGAAAAATACACAAACGGAGTTTATTTAGTTTCCCTGACCTCTTCGTCGGGAAGTAAAGTTGTTGTAAAAGTCATTGTTTAGTTAACAAGTTGACAAAATCAAGGGCAAGATGACATAACTCATAATTCATAACATGAAAATATCTCAAAAATTAATCTTACTGACATTTTTAGTCGTTCCATTTTCTTTCTCTTTCGCTCAGAAATGGGCGATACCCGAAACAGAAAAGCGGGTCAACGAATTAATCTCTCAAATGGATTTGGAGACAGAAAAACTCCCAATCACAGGAGGTGCTGCGTGGATGAATACGTTCGGAATAGACAGACTCAATATTCCTCAACTAAATACGGCGGATGGTCCTCAGGGAATTGGAGCAAATGGAAGTGCTCCGGCTTATCCGGCAGGTATCTTATTAGCTGCGACCTGGAACCGGGAGATGGCTTATAAATATGGACATGCATTGGCGAACGATGCCAAAGCCCGAGGTATTCATATTCTGTTAGGTCCCGGAGTAAATATCTACAGGGCGCCCATGTGTGGAAGAAACTTTGAGTATTTCGGAGAAGATCCTCTATTGTCGGCTCAAACGGCGGTTAATTACATCAAAGGGGTTCAGGAAAATGGCGTAATGGCGACTGTGAAGCATTTTGTCGCCAATAATCAGGAATACGCCCGGAATAAAGTCAGTTCGGATATAGATGAACGGACGTTGAACGAAATCTACTTTCCGGCATTCAAAGCCGCGGTTCAGGAAGGTGAAGTAGGCGCGGTGATGAGTAGCTATAATCCGCTGAACGGCGAATATACGGTTACCAATAAATGGTTATTAGTTGATGTGCTCCGTAAGCAATGGGGATTCAAAGGCGTCCACATGTCGGATTGGAGAAGCGCCGAATTCAGCGCCTGCGAAGATTTGGCGAATAACGGATTAGACTTAGATATGCCCGGAAGAGAATTTATGTCTGTCGATTGTCTGAAAAAAATGCTGGAGGAAAAGAAAACCAGCGAAGAAACCATCAACGAAAAGGTACGGAATTTCCTTCGCCCGATGATTGGTATGGGCTTCTATGATAAAGGCAAAAACGGACAATTGGACAAAAGTATTCCGTTAGACAATCCTCAAAGTAATCAAACGGCGTTAGATGTCGCCCGGGAAGGAATTGTTTTGTTGAAAAATACGGATAATGTTTTGCCTGTTAATACGAAAAAAGTTAAAACGATTGCTGTTGTCGGTCAAAACGCCACTCGCTTTTTATGCGGAGGAGGTAGCGGAAAAACGACCCCATTCCACTCTGTTTCCGTATTAAACGGAATTCAATCAATTGCTGCTGAATATGGCGCTAATATCAAATTTGTCGAAGAATATTCACACATGTATAATGAATTATTCACGGAAAAAGGCTCTAAAACACCCGGATTAGTTGCTGAATATTACGACAATCCTGAGTTAAAAGGAAGCCCCATCGCGTCACAAGTCGATCCTTATATAGATTTTGATTGGAAAGCCGTACCCAATGTACCCACTTCTAAAAGAGAAAACTTTTCAGTTCGTTGGAGAGGCGTTTTTCGCACACCCAATGCGGGAGTTTATGAGTTTATTATAGGAGGAGACGATGGGTATCGTTTATATATCGACGACGAACTGGCTTGTGATGAATGGAAAGAAGGCGGATTCAGAACCCGTTCTTTCAAGAAAACAATCAAAGCAAACACAGATTATAAAATCCAAATCGATTACCTGCAAAAAGGAGGAGAGGCTTATATTGAATTTACAAACAAAAAAACGGATGCCAATTATTTTATTGACGAACTCAATAAGTCCGATTTGGTGATTGCTTGCTTCGGATACAATTCCAAAAGCGAAGGAGAAGGCGCCGACCGTCCTTTCGAACTTCCGGAAACAGAACAAAAACTGATCAATGAAGTCTGCAAAACAAAAACACCGGTAGTTGGTATTGTAAGCGCGGGAGGAAATGTTGAAATGCAATCATGGGAATCTAAACTCAAAGGTTTATTGTGGGTATGGTATCCCGGACAAGAAGG
>JAVBSK010000292.1:0-2941 GCA_031556755.1 Bacteroidales bacterium
TGCTTGATGCTACGAGAGGAATTGAGGCTCAGGATATGAATATATTCTCCCTGATTCAAAAAAACAGAAAAGGATTGGTTATCGTCGTAAATAAATGGGACTTGGTTGAGAATAAGGATCAGAAAGTCATCAAAACATTTGAATCAGCCATTCACGAAAGAATAGCTCCGTTTGTAGATGTTCCTGTGATTTTTGCATCGGCATTGACTAAACAACGGATATTCAAGATATTGGAAACTGTAAAGGAAGTTTATGAAACCCGTAAAACCAAGATTTCTACACATAAACTGAATGAAATCCTATTGCCTATTATTGAAAATACGCCACCTCCTTCGAATAAAGGAAAAGTAGTAAAAATCAAGTATATTACACAATTGCCGAATACTTCTATTCCCAGTTTTGTCTTTTTTTGCAACCTGCCCCAATGGGTAAAAGACCCTTACAAGCGATTCCTGGAAAATCAGATCAGAAAACACTGGAACCTGAGGGGAACGCCGATCAACGTTTTTATGCGGGAAAAATAATATCTCAATCGAATGCAATAGACAATTGCTTATCTTCTGGTAACAGAGTGAAGCTCATCCTGTGATAAGGTGTCGTTCCGAAATTTTTAAGCCCTTCTCTGTGTTTGGGAGTTGGGTATCCATTGTTGTTTTTCCAATCATACATGCCGAATTCATGGTGCAATCTCAACATGTATTCATCTCTGTATGTTTTGGCAAGAACAGATGCGGCTGCAATCGATAAATATTTTCCATCTCCTTTGACGATGCATGTGTGAGAAATCTCTTTGTATCGTTTGAACCGATTGCCATCGATTAACAAATGCTCGGGAGTGATGGATAACTGCTCTATCGCCCGGTGCATAGCTAAAAAAGAAGCGTTTAGAATATTGATTTCGTCGATTTCCTGAGGAGAAACAATGCCGATTGCATATGCCAAAGATTCTTCCTCAATAACTTCCCGTAGTTTTTCCCGTTGTTTTTTTGTCAATTGCTTGGAATCGTTGAGTTCTTTGCAAACAAAACCTTTGGGAAGGATAACCGCAGCGGCGAATACAGCGCCTGCAAGGCAACCTCTCCCAGCTTCATCGCATCCAGCTTCAATCAAATTTTCATAGAGATAGGGTGAGAGCATCTTGTCTGTTTTAGATTTTTCCTACAAAGCTACATCATAAATCCGGTACATTTTCACAAACAAAGTTTTTGTTTTTATAAATTTTATAGATTTTTATGATTTTTATAGTTAAATATATTTAAAATAAAAAACGAGGCTTTCATTCTTTTTTTAGTTTTGTAGCAAAATTCAGTATAAATTTAGTTTATAGTGCTATTTTTAATAACTAATACATTACTTATATAACACATATTATCGAATTTATGAATTATTTATTAAACTGGTTTATCTTTATTTTGACGGTGTTTTCTTTTACATCGTGTGTTAAGGAAAGAATCGATGTGAGGACGGCCTGTGAAGAACGCGATAGCGATGAATATATCCTTAAATGGGAAACGTTTCCTCCGATTGAAGGTCATCTGAAAATAAGAGAATTAAAAAACGGAGATGAATCCTCAGAAGGATTCCCGATTAAGGAAGTGCCTATCAGTAGCGGATATACTACCGTTCCGAAGAAGCGCTCTTCTCATGTGTTTTATGAACTCATTTTCAACGACAAAAAAAAATCCATTACAGCGAATCGTTCTATTGAAACAGAGAATATCATTGGACTGAGAGATATTGGCGGTTATCAGGCACAGAATGGAAAGCAGTTAAAATGGGGAATGATATACAGGTCGGGAAACCTGAGCAAAATAAAAAAAGAAGATATTCAGGTTTTGAATGAACTGGGAATCAAGACAATTGTTGATTTGAGAACGAATGAGGAAGCGTTGGATTCTCCTCCGGTTTTCAATGCGGAACAATATTTCCGGGTCCCTTTGGCTATTGAAAATCCCAAGGCTTTAATGAAAGATGTTTTATCCGGAAAATTGACCAGAGAAGAAGTGTTAGAAGCTCAAAAGAAAATGAATTACTACATGGTTGAGAATAGTACGGAACAGTTTAAACACTATTTCGAAATATTGTCCAATCCTAAAAATTATCCGATCCTGGTTTTTTGTTCCATAGGAAAGGATCGTGCCGGTTTAGCAATTGCCATAACTTTGGCTGCTCTTGATGTCGATGAGGAACAAATACACCGGGATTATGTTTATTCAAATAACTTTATTAGTGATTATAAAAAAATATTCCATACGGATACATTGTCTACTTCTACCCAGGAAGCAGTGACTGCTTTTTTTACGGCGCAACCTTTGATAATCAAATCAGCCCGCAACTTCTTGTCTGAAAAGTATGGTTCTGTGGATGAATATCTGATGAATACATTGAAACTGACTAAGCGTCAACAGGATGATTTGAAAAAAATAATGTATTATGAACATGAATAAGAAAAGATTTAATCTTTCCCTTGAAATTGTTTAAATATAAAAGACTAACTTTGCACCTTATTTTATTTATACAAGCTATTTTATTTTGAAAACATTTGAGGAATTGGGTATCGCCCCTGTAATTATCAGGGCGATCAGTGAAATGGGATATGAATCTCCCATGCCGGTACAAGAGGAAGTGATTCCATATTTGCTGGGAAGTGATAATGATGTAATTGCACTGGCGCAAACCGGAACTGGAAAAACTGCTGCTTTCGGACTGCCTGTATTGCAACGGATAGAAGTTGAGAATGTCCAACCTCAAGCAGTAGTGCTTTGTCCAACAAGAGAACTTTGTCTGCAAATAGCGGATGATTTGAATGATTATTCCAAATACATAGATGCGTTGAAAGTCCTTCCTGTCTACGGAGGATCCAGTATAGAAAGTCAAATTAAGGCATTGAAAAGGGGAGTGCATATTATTGTGGCCACTCCGGGACGATTGATTGATTTGA
>JAVBSK010000398.1:0-9100 GCA_031556755.1 Bacteroidales bacterium
TATAAAACCGCTTTTTTCAGAGAAGCCATTGCCAAGTTTCTGTTTTCCAGAAAAATATAAAAATCAGCCAAAGCATAATGAACCACCGCCGCCGTAGAATCAATCGCCAGACAATGCTGTAAAGCATTAAAAGCTTCCGCATACTTTTCGCCTTCTTTCAATTTCAGCGCCTCTAAAAAGAAGTATTCAAATTTTCTTTTTTCTTTTTCAGTCAACACAAGCTTTACCGGAAGTTGCGTTTTCTTTACCACTTCTTTGGCTTCAACTGAAAAGAAAAAAAGAAAAATAATTAACCAATGAATGTATTTCATTTTAGTTTTGAGAATATACTTAGTTATACATTGATTTCAACCTTTACCTGTATGTCCGAATCCTCCGGCTCCTCGATCCGTTTCTTCCAGCGCTTCAACTTCATCCCAGTCCACACGAGCATGGGCGGCGACTACCATCTGGCAAATCCGCTCCCCGTCATTGACAGTAAACGGAACATTCGACAAATTGATCAGAATCACTTTTATTTCACCCCTGTAATCCGCATCAATAGTGCCGGGAGTATTTACCAATGAGACTCCATGCTTGATAGCCAAGCCGCTTCTTGGACGGATCTGGGCCTCATATCCGACAGGCAATTCGATGAAAATTCCGGTAGGTATCATTTTTCGCTCCAAAGGAAGCAAAACGACAGATTCATCCAAATTCGCCCTTAAATCCATTCCTGCGGAATAAGGAGTTGCATACTTAGGTAACTCATGTTTTGACTGGTTAATTATTTTTACTTTCATAAGTGGAATAAGGTATATTTTATTTGTTTTATTTATCAATACTAAATTAGAACGCAAATATAACGACTTTATCATAGAAATCGTTTTAATTTTCTTTAAATCAGGATTAGAATCTATTCATTTCCAAGTGTATTGTCATTAAGTTCTTGTAAATTTTTAAGTTTTCAACTATCTTTGATTTCGAAACGAAACAATATCGTCATTATTATGGCTAAGAAACAAGAATTATCCTACAGGGAAGCTTATTCTAAACTCCAGGAGATTTTATCGGAAATCGAATCCGAACGTCTGGATGTGGATGAACTGAGTACAAAAATCAAAGAAGCTTCCTTGCTCTTGAAAGTCTGTAAAGACAAGTTATTTATAGCCAATGAAGAAACTAAGAAGATATTAATGAATATTGATGATAATATAGGAATGTCCAATGTGCCAAATGGCAACAGATGAAACTATCCATTCTCAATTGTCTATTTTATAAAGAAGATCAACGAATCCGATGAAACAAAAATACATCCTTATTGTCGCAGGAGGTAAAGGCGTCCGGATGGGGAGCGGCATTCCCAAACAGTTCCTCATGCTGTGCGGAAAACCGGTATTGATGCATACGTTAGAGGTGTTCTACAGCTATGATCACTCCATCAACATCATACTAGTATTACCTCAGGAACAACAGAATTATTGGCAGGAATTGTGTATAAAATATGACTTCACAATTCGTCATACGGTTGTATCCGGCGGAGAGACTCGTTTTCATTCGGTAAAAAACGGATTATCCTTGATTCCGGAAACGGATGCGGTCGTCGGAATTCATGATGGCGTACGTCCTTTGGTATCCCGGGACATCATTTTCGAATGTTATCAAGCCGCTGAACAAAAAGGAGTTGCATTCCCAGTCATTCCGGTAATGGAAACTCTCCGCAAAAAAACGAAAAGTGGAAGTATAACGGTCAACAGATCGGAATACAGTTTAGTGCAGACTCCACAGGTTTTTCGTTCAGAAATCATCCTGGAAGCCTATAATCAGGGTTATTCGGAACAATTTACTGATGACATATCAGTTGTAGAAACAATAGGAAAATCCGTTTTTACGGTAGATGGAAACCGGACAAATATCAAAATAACGACTCCGGAAGACTTAATTATTGCGGAAGCTTTCTTAAACATCCTTTAAAGAAGTGACTGAGTTAAGCGTTCAAAATATCATGTACCTTCCCGGAGTAGGCCCCAAAAAAGCGGAAGTACTCGGTAAAGAAATCCAGGTATACTCCTGGGAGGACATGTTATACTATTTTCCCTATAAATACATTGACCGGAGCCGTATTTTCAAAATCAGGGAAATAGACGGAAATATGCCTTACATCCAGTTAAAAGGCAGAATCAGGATGTTTCAAACGGTAGGAGAAGGCAGAGCCAAACGGTTAACCGCCCTTTTCTACGATGATACGGGAAGTATCGAACTGGTTTGGTTCAAATCATTGAAAGCCATTCCAAACATGTATCAGGCCGGGGAAGAATATATTTTATTTGGGAAACCTACTTTGTTCGGAAATAAAATCAATGTCGCCCATCCCGAGCTGGAAAAAGAAGGAAGTGTAATGGCAGGACAAGTTGGAGTACAAGGTCAGTATAATACGACCGAAAAAATGAAAAACGCATTCCTGCATTCCCGAGCGTTACAAAAAATAGTCGCCTTCATTTTCAAAAATTATCAGGGAACGATTCCGGAAACTCTAAACCATAAAATCATTGCACGAGCCAATTTAATTGATTTGGATACGGCATTGAGGAATATTCATTTTCCCCAATCTCCTGTTTTGTTGAGGAATTCCGAATACCGGCTGAAATTCGAAGAACTGTTTTATGTACAACTGAATATTCTCCGGGTCACAAAATACAGGGAACAACGGCTGGGTGGTTTTGTTTTCAATCGCATCGGCGATTATTTCAATCAATTTTATCAATTGAATTTACCATTCGAATTGACCAATGCTCAAAAAAGAGTCATTAAAGAAATCCGTCAGGATGTATCCACCGGAAGACAAATGAACCGGTTGTTACAGGGAGATGTCGGCAGCGGGAAAACGCTGGTTGCATTGATGTGTATGTTGATTGCGTTGGATAACGGCTTTCAGGCGGCTCTGATGGCTCCGACAGAAATTTTAGCCGTCCAACATGCGGAAACAATCCGGGAATTACTCTTCGGATTAAATATCGACGTACGTTTACTGACCGGTTCCACAAAGAAAAAAGAACGCGACATACTGCTCCCTGACATCCAATCCGGTAAAGTACAAATCCTGATCGGGACTCACGCCCTGATTGAGGAAACCGTCGGTTTTGCTAATCTGGGGATGGTCATCATCGACGAACAGCATCGTTTCGGAGTCGCCCAACGCTCCAAACTCTGGCGCAAAAATGACCTGCCGCCCCACGTACTGGTAATGACAGCAACTCCGATTCCACGCACCTTAGCCATGACGCTCTACGGAGACCTGGACGTATCAGTCATCAACGAACTTCCTCCCGGAAGAAAACCGGTGAAAACCCTGCACATGTATAGCGCCAAACGTTTGAATCTATACGAATCTGTTCGCAGGCAACTTCAGGAAGGGAGACAGGTTTATATCGTATATCCCCTGATCGAAGAAAGTGAGAAATCGGATCTGAAAAACCTGACTGACGGGTTTGAACACACCAAAGAAATTTTTCCGGAATACCAGGTATGTATGGTTCACGGAAAAATGAAACCGGCAGACAAAGAGGCGGAGATGCAAAAATTTGTAATGGGAGAAGCCCAAATCATGGTAGCGACGACCGTCATTGAAGTGGGCGTAAATGTCCCCAACGCCTCCGTAATGATCATTGAAAGTGCGGAACGTTTCGGGTTGTCCCAGTTACATCAACTGAGAGGACGTGTCGGAAGAGGCGCCGATCAATCGTTCTGTATTTTATTAACTCGTTACGAGTTGTCGGAGGTCACCCGTAAACGCTTGTCAATCATGACTGAAACCAACGATGGATTTGTGATTGCAGAAGAAGACCTGAAACTTCGCGGCCCCGGAGATATTGATGGAACACAACAAAGCGGTGTCGCTTTCGATTTGAAGATTGCAGATTTAGCAAAAGACGGACAAATATTGAGTCTTGCCCGGGATGTGGCTCATGAAATACTAGAAGAAGATCCTTTACTTCAAAAACCGGAAAATACAATTTTGAATCATCAGTTGAAAAAATTAACCCAGGGAAAAACCGGCTGGTTCATGATCAGTTGACCTACCGCTCAGAGAATCCCCGCTTCTACTAACCGGACGACTTTCTCCGTCTCGGCGTCTTTTCCGTCAGGATCCCATTCCGATTTCAAGCTAGCTCCGAACATACCGGCAAACAGGTTCCAGAAATTAGCCCGGAACGAACCGAGAAAGGCCTCTACTAAATGAAATGAGCTTTGATTGCATTCTCTGTCAACCAAACGAATCAATAATTTTCCCTGGGAAAGAGTCATTTTTTTCAGGACAGGTTTATATTGCTCAAAAAGATCATCCTCCATCTGTTTCAAGTGTCTTTGCCGCGTTTTTTCGTCCGGAAGCGTTTCTATATATTCATAAGTTTCAATCAAAGTAGCATAAATCATTTTGGCAAGGGGCAATGTCTTCTTAACATCCCTGACCAATTTCCGGTAAGCCAATGTTTCTCTTTCCGATTTAAACTCCTTTTTCGGATAAACCGGTACATCCGGCAATATAATCAATAAAAGAGAATCTCCTTTCTCCGAATACGGAGAATACTCTTCCTGAGCCGATAAGCGGAAAGCAAACAAATAAAAAAACAATATGTAGAAAAAAAATCTTTTCATATCCGTTACAAAATTAAGAAAAAACAATATCTTAGCAGCACCAAAACTATAACTAAAACAACTGATGAATGCATTGTTTTTCAAAAGGGTGCTCATTCCCGCACTCTGTCTTTATCTTTTCACCCCTGAAAACTTATCTGCACAACAAACGGATTTTGTTTCTGATGCCAGGGCTTCCGCATTGGGAAATACCAGAAATTTCTCCTACAAATGTACAAATCCGGCTTTTTTATCTTTTCAGGAGCAAAAACTCGTCGGCATTAGCCTTCACAACCACTTCGGAATCAAAGAACTCAACACCGTTGAAATTTTCTCAGTTTTACCAAACAAATGGTTGGACATCGGAATCTCCGGATGTGAATTCGGATACGACAATTACAAATTTTATTCCGGACAACTCGGAATCTCGAAACGGCTGAATCGCTATTTTTCCCTGGGAGGAAACATTCATTACCGGAACGAAAACGTTTACCATGATTATTCACAACATATCAGCAGCGATTTAGGAATATACGCCAGGATAAACAAGGAAATATCAGCCGCTTACCTATGTCAGTATATAGTAAGCAGTCAGGCAGGCGATCAAGCCTTGCATTCATTCGGATTGAATTATTCTTTTTCCAGCTCCTGCACTCTACTGATTGAATATGCTTCCGATTTCATCAGGATTCAAAACCTAATTGCAGGCATTGAATATGAATTACTTGAGTCATTTTTCACCAGGATAGGAATACAAAGCGAAATCAAACAACCCTCTTTCGGAGCAGGATATACGATTTCCGGGTTCACAATGGACGTCGCCTTTCAAATGCATCCGACTTTAGGAATAAGTAGCATAATAAGTATTAATTACAAATTTTAAACACGATGAAAAATATTTCAGTTTTATTTTGTTTTCTGGTTATTGTTACGAATACCATTGAGGCGCAAACAGAAAAAAATACTGCATGGATGGAATATATCGAAGAACTGGCGGAATCCGAAATGAACGAAGATTTGATAGAAAATCTATACGAGGAGCTCTCTTATTTATCTGATAATCCAATCGATTTAAACAAAGTCACTAAACAAGATCTGGAGCAATATCCTTTTTTATCTGCCATTCAGATTGAAAATTTATTGTATTACCTGTACAAATACGGACCGATGCAAAGCATCTACGAGTTGAAAAATATAGAAGGGTTGGACATGAAAACCATATACTATTTATTACCTTTTGTTTATGTGGAAGAAAACTTCCGGGTCAAAGAAAAGCTGAATCCTAAACAAGCATTGAAATACGGCAAACACGAGATGTTGATTCGCTCAGATTATTGTTTTCAAGAAAAAGCAGGCTACCACAACCCAACGGACGAAAGAAAAAAATCGAATAAAGCTTATCTGGGGGAACGATTTTATTTATCCGTCAAATATGGATTTTCTTATAAAGATAAAATACAAATGGGAATCACGGGAGAAAAAGATGCAGGAGAAGCTTTCTGGAACAAACGCCACAAAGGTTTTGATTTCTATTCCGCTCATTTTGCTTTGAAAGAAATCGGCATCTTAAAAGGCTTGTATCTGGGCGATTACAAAGCTTCGTTCGGACAGGGATTGGTGCTGAATACGGATTTTGTAACCGGGAAAACTTCCAATGTTATCAATATCAACAAAAAAAGTTCCGGAATCAAACGACATTTCTCTACAAATGAAATTGATTTTTTCAGAGGAATAGCCCTGAGTCTGGAAAAGGAGAATTGCAATTTAGACCTGTTCGTCTCGCACAAAAAAGCCGACGCATCCATCTCCGAAGATGAAATAACGTCTTTCAAAACAGACGGATACAACAGAACTGAAAATGATTTGGAAAAGAAAAAACAAGCAGAGTTAAGTTTACTTGGCGGTAACTTGTTCTGGAGAACCGAAGTTTTCAGTTTAGGAGGTTGTTTTGTATTTCATGATTTTGGAGGAAAAAAATTGAATCCCGAAGTAAGAGATTACAATTTATTTTATTTGAGAAAAAAAAACAACTTCAATGCCGGTATCAGTTATGCTTTCCAACAAAAAAAGTACATTTTACAAGGGGAAACCGCAATTTCAAAAAATGGCTCCTGGGCTACATTCAACACTTTTCAATGCGATCCTTCATCTTCGGTTTCCTTCAGTCTTTCATATAGAAATTACCAAAAAGACTATCAAGCTTTTTACGGCAGGGCATTCGGAGAGTCTTCTTCCGTTCAAAACGAATCCGGATTATACCTTGGAACAATCATCAGGGTCATCAGAAATTGGGAAATTTCAACCTATATGGATTTTTTTAGATTTCCGTGGTTAAAGTACGGAACTGATATGCCCAGCGAAGGTCATGATTTTTTCATACAACTGAATTATCGCCCGACTTATGACTTAACAATGAACCTGAGATACAGAAACAAAAACAAAGCTAAAAATAAAACCTCCGATCAAACTCCAATGGCTTCAATCGGCTCTTACGAACAAAGTAAGCTACGTTACCAGGTGAATTACCAAAACAAAAACCGACTCCGTTTGAGGTTCCAAGCGGACTATATCAACTATTCAAATACATCTCAAATCAAAACGAAAGGATGGATGATCGGTCAAAATGCAGCTTATACTACTTCCAATCAGTTATTTCAGATAGACAGTTCCATCGCGTATTTTAATACAGACAACTGGGATACTAGAATATATGTTTATGAGAAAAATATATTATATGCATTCAGTTCTCCTGCTTTCTATGGAGAAGGATTAAGAGCTTATTCCGTACTTAAAATAAATCCCATCAAAAATCTAAGTATTCAAACCAAAATTGCATGGAGTCGGTATTTTGACAGAAACAGTATCAGTTCCGGTCTGGAAATGATTGAAGGGAGAGACAAAACAGACATCAATATACTGATAAGGTTTAAGTTTTAACCACTCCCTCTTTATTTCCTTCATTATTTTCATTTTTTAATTATTTCGAATCATGTGGAAAGATTTTTTTTACTTCACCAAAAAAGAGAGACAAGGAATAATAGTCCTACTCATTATCGTATCAGGAATATGGATTGGAAAGTGGATTTTCTCAAAAGAAGAGAAAACCTCAGAAGACAGCAAACAAACAAAACTAATTTTCCCACAAAAAAAGATCAATCATGAACCGGAAGGTAAAAATACAAATAGCGTCGACTCCGGCAAAAAGGAAATTGTTTTAACGTTTTTTGACCCCAATACTGCAGACTCAGCCGATTTTGTATCTATGGGAATCAGATCCTATATTGCCAGAAATATCATCAAATACAGAGAGAAAGGCGGGAAATTTAAAACGCCTGAAGATTTCTCTAAAATATACGGGTTAAGTCAAAGCGATTTCGACAGATTAAGGCCTTATATCCGGTTGAAGGAAAGTAAAGAAATGAAGGAAATGAAAAAAATGAGGGAAATAAATGAAGTCAAAAAAGATTCTTTTGTTTATAATAAACCAGCAAAAATAAGTCTTGGAACATTCATTGAGATCAATACTGCCGATACTTCGGCTTTCAAAACGATTCCGAATGTAGGTTCGGGATTCGCCAAACGCATTGTTAAATACAGGGATATTTTGGGTGGATTTTATTCTATCGAACAACTCAAAGAAGTTTACGAAATAGACGAAAATTTATTCCTGAAGATTTCTCCTTTCCTGACCATATCGGAGGACAAAATTAAAATCAAAAAAATCACTGTCAACCAAAGCTCTCTGGATCGTTTGAGAGCGCATCCATACATCAACTTTTACCAGGCAAAAGCAATCATTGAGATCCGAAAAAAGAAAGGAAAAATAAATGACATCTCGGAACTTTCTCTCTTGGAAGAGTTTCCAGAAAAAGACATCGAACGTCTGAAATATTACTTATCGTTCGAGTAATAAACGGTTAAATAATTTTTAAACATTTACTTTTGTCCCATTCTGGCCAAACCCAATTGTAGTATTTAATCTAAAACCAAGATGAGCATTATCATGAACGAACAGTACCTGAATCCATTAACCGATTTCGGATTCAAAAAACTGTTTTTCAACGAATTGAATAAAGAATTATTGATCAAGTTCCTCAACGAAATCATCCGCGAACAGGGAAGGATAACCGACCTGCAATACCTGTCTACAGAACAGCTCGGAGACGAGGAAATCAACAGGAAAGCTGTTTTCGACATCTACTGCAAAAACGAAAAAGGAGAATATTTCATCGTCGAACTCCAAAAAGCAAAACAGCCCTATTTCAAGGACAGAAGTTTGTTTTACGCAACTTTCCCGATACAGCATCAGGCTCCGAAAGGCGTTTGGAATTTCCAACTCAAAGCAGTATATTTGGTAGCTATTTTAGTCTTTATCGTCTTTGATGAGTTTGAAAGCGATCAAGACCGGATCATCGAACAGGTCAGGTTATTCAGGGAAACGACAAAAACGGTTTACTCCCGGAAATTGAATTTTATATTTGTAGAA
>JAVBSK010000050.1:0-6727 GCA_031556755.1 Bacteroidales bacterium
AGTGAGAATTATTTATTTGTTTGTAATTCAGCACTATAAATATAGCTATTCCTATCTTTCCATGCTAACTTTTTTGCGTATTTCTTATATCGAACTCACGTTAAATTATTCGGATACTTTTGGTTGCCGTTCGCCTGTGCCGCATTCGGTCTTATCGCTGTATTTGGTTGGTTTGCTTATCTGACCGTATTTTTTCAGGATGTTCGCTTCACTCCGCATTATCTACGGACTATTATTAAGCATGATAAAATGACCATTGAGCAAGCCAATGCCTTTTTAGATTCACAGATGAAAAGATATAAGGAAAGTTTATCTCATGGACATTTCTCTATAAAAAGCCGGAGCAGCATAGAAGCTACATTTGAACTACTTTACAAAGAATACCAACGACAAGAACTCCCCAATGCAGAAACTCAAAAAATTATATCCAATATTCAGGACGTAAGAAATACCGTTTCAGAAAATTTTGTTGAATTGAAACAATCTGTATCAGAGGGGAATACTGAAATCAAAACAATTTCTCAATATACTACAAAGAGGGACAGGGAAGAAGAGGCTGAGAAAATCCGAAAAATAAAACTAAAGGAAGTGCACACCCAAAAGAAGGTTTCCAGTACGTCTTTCTTTTCAAGAAATAATGAGAACAGTCTTTTTCGGTTAGTTTGGGAACAATTATAACATCCGTGGGGAAAATGTGGGGAAAATTTGCCAAATAAAAAACTCCAATCTTTTGAAAATCAATTGATTGGAGTTTTTAAAAGTACCCAGAGCCGGGATCGAACCGGCATGGAAGTGAATCCACTGGTGTTTGAGACCAGCGCGTCTACCGATTCCGCCATCTGGGCTTGTCGAAAAGACGGGTGCAAAGGTAGGAATAGTTTTGAAACCGGCAAATTTTTACCGCGATTTTTTAGTACTTTTGCATCAGATTTCTAGAATTTTACAGAAAAATACCGGATGTCACAACAGATAATCAAATGTAGAAACTTGTGCGAAGACCTGGAGAAAGTGCTTCAATCAATCAATTATGATAAATTGTTCATCTTAACTGACGAACATACCCATCACTTATGTATGCCTTTGCTCGTAACCATACCGGAACTGGCAAATGCCGGACAAATCATTATCCGGTCAGGGGATTCTCACAAGAACATGGAAACCCTGGGGCTTGTATGGAAATATCTTTCCGATAACAATGCTACCCGCAGATCCTTACTCCTTAATCTCGGAGGAGGTATGCTTACTGATCTCGGAGGATTTGCTGCCGCTACTTTCAAGCGGGGAATTCGTTTTGTAAATATCCCCACTACCCTACTCTCTGTTGTGGATGCTGCTGTTGGTGGAAAAACCGGGATCAATTTCAATGGATTGAAAAACGAAGTTGGAGCATTTGCTCCGGCAGAAGCTGTTCTGATTGAAACCGCCTTCTTCAAGACCCTGGACAGGGAAAATTTTCTTTCGGGTTATGCAGAGATGATCAAGCATGCTTTATTACACTCCGAAACAGAATGGAACAAAATTTTATCCTTTGATACCGATGAAATTGATTATGAAATCCTGAAAGATCTGATAGAAACCTCCGTTGAAATCAAAGAAAAAATCGTAGAACAGGATCCGACAGAGAAAGGAATCCGCAAGGCGCTGAATCTGGGACATACAGCCGGACATGCTTTCGAAAGTATTTCATACGAATTGAATCGTCCGGTTTTGCATGGATACGCAGTCGCTTGGGGAATGGTTTGTGAACTTTATTTGTCTTTCAAAAAAACAGGATTTCCTCAGGAAAAACTGACTCAAACCGTTCGGTTTATCAAAGAAAATTACGGTGCTTTTATTTTCGATTGCAAACAATACGACCGTCTTTATGAGCTGATGCAACACGATAAAAAGAACGAATCTGCAGAAATAAACTTTACGCTGTTAAGTGATATTGGGAATATAAAAATCAATCAAACTGCTAATAAGGAAGAAATTTTTGAAGCGCTGGATTTTTACCGGGAAGTTTTTAATTGATATGGAGAATTGAGAATTATCAGCTTATGCTTTTTATTCATTCTCAATTCTCCACTCTTAATTTTCAATTAAAACGTCTTGAATCCCATGATCTCCCGGACTTCCTTGATCGTTTTGGATGCGCTTTCCCGGGCTTTTTCAGCTCCGAATTTCGTCACTTTATGTAAATAAGCTTTATCGTTTTCGATCGCTACAATACGCTCACGGATTGGCTCCGTCACCTTAATGATATCTTCTGTCAATTGCTTTTTCAAGTCACCGTAACGGATTTCACAAGCATTCCATTTTTCTTCGAAATGATTAACGACTTCAGGGGTTGAAACTACGCGGAGAATGGTGAAAAGATTTTCAATACATTCCGGTTTTTCCTGATTCATTTCAGTAGGACCTTGATCTGTAAGAGCTCTTTTAACCTTTTTCTCTATTGATTTCGGATCATCTTTCAGGTATATACAGTTACCTTCCGATTTACCCATTTTTCCGCTCCCGTCTAATCCTGGAATCTTGATCAGATTTGTACCGAAATTAAATGCCTGTGGTTCAGGAAAATATTCAACGTCATAAAAATTATTGAACCTACGACCGAATTTACGGGTCAACTCGATATGCTGCTCCTGATCTTTTCCTACCGGAACAAAATCGGCTCGGTGAATCAGTATATCAGTAGCCATCAATACCGGATAAGTCAAAAGTCCGGCGTTCACATTTTCCGGTTGTTTTCTGGCTTTTTCCTTGAAAGAAGGCGTTTTGGCTAATTCTCCCATATACGCATGCATATTCAGCAAAAGATACAATTCCGGAATTTCCGGCACATCACTTTGAATATACAGCGTACATTTTTCCGGATCAAGACCAGCGGCAAGATACTCGACAATTACGTTTTTCACATTTTCATGCAAACTTTTAGGATCTGGATGAGTGGTCAGAGAATGATAATCAGCGACGAAAAAATAACAATTATATTCATTTTGCATTTTAATAAAATTACGAAGTGCTCCATAGTAATTACCCAAATGTAAATTCCCTGTCGAGCGGATACCGCTTAATACTGTTTGCATATCTGTTTCTAAGATTTATTTGATTGAGGATTGCAAAGGTAAAAGAAAAACCTCCAATATCCTTTTTCTTCAGGGAAAAATTATCGTACCTTTGCCGCAATGCCTTTATGTACATATTTTGTAATGAACAAAACAATTTATTTTTTACTTATATTCTTATTTCTGCTAACCGACTTTTGTTTTTCTCAACAAACAAACTTCAATGATTCCATCAATTCCCATCTTCTGAACGAAGTTGTCGTATCCGGAAATAAATCCGGTGAGAATCTTTCCAAGATTGAAATGGGAGTAGATAAACTCAGCATTCAGAACATAAAGAAAATGCCCGCCCTGATGGGAGAAGTCGACATACTGAAAGCCATACAACTTTTGCCCGGCGTACAGGCGACATCCGAAGGCAGTTCCGGATTCAGTGTACGTGGCGGATCTCCTGACCAGAACCTCATCCTACTGGACAATACGACTCTATATAATCCGTCTCACTTCATGGGATTCTTTTCCGTCTTTAACAACGATGTCATCAACGGATTGGAACTCTACAAAGGAGATATCCCCTTGAAATACGGAGGCAGATTATCCTCCCTGTTGGACGTCAAAACAAAGTCAGACATACCCAAACATTTTTCCGGAACCGGAGGTATAGGATTAATTTCCAGCCGTTTGATGTTGGAAGCTCCTCTCGGGGAAAACACGTCCTGGATGGTTTCGGGGCGAAGAAGTTACGCAGACATCTTCCTGAGACTTTCAAATGATGAATCCATCAATAAGGCCATTATCTACTTTTATGACCTAAACCTGAACGTAAACCATCGTTTTTCATCCAAAGATAAACTTTCACTCAGCGCTTATTATGGAAAAGATGCATTCGGAGCTAAAGCTATCTCGAAATTTACTTACGGCAATGCAGCACTCTCCCTTACATGGTCGCATACCTTCTCGGAAAATCTTTTCGGTAAATTCAGTTTCAACCTGACCGATTACCAATACGGAATGGGATCCAACATGGAGAGCGCTGAAATCGATTGGAAATCAAACATTACCGATTACATGCTCCGGGCTGATTTCGTACAGATCCCCAATGAGAAAATCAACTTAAGTTATGGGGTTTCATCCATATATCACCAACTGAATCCGGGAGTCATCCATCATTCGGGACAAAGCGATTTTGAAGTTCCTAATAATTATGCATTGGAACACGGTATTTACATATCCAACGAACAAAAACTATCCGAAACATTCAGCGTCAAATACGGATTGCGTTGCTCCATCTTTCAGAATATGGGACAAGCAACGGTATATGAATACGATAATAACTATGGGCTCACCGACTCGGTTAAATATGGATCAGGAAAAATATACAATACTTATTTTGCCCTGGAACCTCGTCTCGGATTGGTTTATATACTCAATAAAAAATCCTCTATAAAAGCCAGTTATGCCCATAATACACAATTCATACAATTGGCGAATAATTCGGCGTCCGGTTCACCGCTGGATGTATGGTTCGCCGCAAGTCCAAACGTAAAACCTCAACAAGTCGATTTATTCTCCGCCGGATATTTCCAGAATTTTAAAGATGATATATTTGAGGCATCCGTTGAAGTCTATTACAAAGACCTGAAAAACCTCATCGATTTCGCAGATCATGCAAATCTCCTGCTGAATAAACACCTGGAAAGCGAAATTCGTCCGGGAAACGGAAAAGCATACGGAGTAGAATGGATGATCAGGAAAAATACAGGAAAATTGACCGGTTTCATGAATTATACTCTCTCCCGATCGGAAAGGACAATACCCGGAATCAACAATGGGAAGACTTATCTGGCTCCATACGACAAAACCCATGCATTCAATATCTCCCTGAGTTATGAATTTTCCCCAAAATACAATCTATCGGCCAATTGGGTATATGCCACCGGTAACCCGACCACCTACCCAACCGGAAAATTCACAATCGGAAAAGAAGTATTTCCTATTTATTCGGGAAGAAACGAATATCGGATACCCCATTATGATCGACTGGATTTGTCTTTTAACTATATTCCGAATCAATCAAAAAATAAAAAATGGAAAAGCGAATGGAATTTTTCCCTGTATAACGCTTATGGAAAAAAAAATGCATGGATGATTCAGTTTGATCAGGAAGAGGGGAAAGTGCCCCGCGCCGAGATGACCTACTTATTCAGCGTAGTTCCCTCCATTACCTACAATTTTAAATTCTAACACAACAATGAAAATATTCTTCTTCATATTTATTTTGTTCTCTTTCTTTTCCTGTACGGAATACATAGACATTCACTCGGAAGATTCTCCTCCTGGCATCGTCATATATGGTGAAATTACAGACGAATTACTATTTCACAGAGTAAGTATCAGTAGCTCCGCTCCCTACTTTCAGGAAACAAAGAACGAACAGATATCCGGTGCAAGCGTAACAATAACCTCATCCGAAGGCGAAGTCTTTGAACTCAAAGAAAGTTATGAACTGAAAGGAACTTATTATACCACCAAACAAATGGAAGGGAAAGAAGGCGTAAGTTACACCCTCACCGTTTCCTGTGATTTCAATCAGGATGGCGCTCTGGAACTATATGAAGCGACTGCAACCATGCAATCCACCCCGAAAATCGATTCTATCACCGTCAATCCCCGACTAATTAATATCATGCACATGTATTCCGTCAATTTATACATGCAGGAACCTCAGGGTGAAGATTATTATTTATGTAAATATGAAATAAATGGTTCAATGATAACTCCCGAAATCAGCGACTTCCAGCTATTGGACGATCAGATGTTTGACGGACAATACATCAATGGCATCTGGCTCTATGATTTTCCCAACGGGGTATACAAAGATGACTTCGACCATCTGGATGAATCCGAAAATTCCGACATTATATTCCTCTATCCGGACGATTTTGTCGCATTGAGAATGAGTAAAATCGAAAAAGGGCATTACCAATTCCTGAGAGACTGCCAACGGGAAAGGAGAGGATCTAATCCCCTTTTCGGAGGCCCTCCCGCCAATATCTTCACCAATATTTCAAACGGAGGAACCGGTTATTTTTCAGCATATTCGATCAACTACATCGAAGCGATTGCCCCTCATTAATCTTCTATCGCTTTTTGCTTATAACCCATTTTAATTTTATTCGCAAAAACACAAAGACACCAATGGTCAATGAAATATGATTTCAAAACTACAAAATTGGAAGCGCCCTTCTTTATTAGCATTTTATCCGGTCAGAAATGTTATTTTTTCTATAAAATTTAAGCAGGCTTTTACATTTTCCGTAACTTTGCGCCCAAATTTCAAAAAAGATGGCCAAATCGGGAAATATCATCATCAAAGGAGCAAGAGTCAATAATCTGAAAAATATTGATCTGGAGATTCCTCGGAATAAACTCATAGTAATCACGGGTTTATCCGGTTCCGGAAAATCATCCCTGGCTTTTGACACGCTTTATGCAGAAGGTCAACGACGCTATGTCGAAAGTCTATCCTCCTACGCCCGCCAGTTTTTAGGTCGGATGAGTAAACCCGAATGCGATTTCATCAATGGAATTCCTCCCGCAATCGCCATCGAACAAAAAGTCAATACCCGCAACCCCCGTTCCACAGTCGGCACTTCTACCGAAATATACGACTATCT
>JAVBSK010000353.1:0-4321 GCA_031556755.1 Bacteroidales bacterium
TTTTTGAAAAACTGTCATGGATGATAGCTTGGAATCTTCCCACCATATAGGTTTATCCCAGCTTGTATTTTCTATAAGATTAATTACATCTACGGTAAATTGAACGTATGTTTTCTCGATTTTTGTATGCATTGAATCAGCAGGAGATTCCCGGATGAAAGTCTCTGTTTGTATTTTGTCCGTAAGAGAGGAATATGTCCTGATTTCCTGATAGACAGGGATAAAAGTATTCCCTATGTTCAGGGACAAGGTGTAATTGAGTATATTTTTATTGGAATCGTAAACATATTCGTATTTAAACCTGTCATTTCCTGTAGTCTCTGTACAGGAACTTATCATAGGGACAGAGTCTTGATCGTAAGTGAAAACGTAATTCTCAGTTATTTTTAACTCCTGATTCAGGGAGTCGAGTAGAATAATGTTTTTTATTTTGTTCTGAACCGTATTTAAAGAAGAAATCTTAGTGAGATAAGTTTGAGCATATAAACCTATTGTAAAAAAGAGAGTTAGGATATACGTACATAAAAAAGGAGATAACTTCTTCATTGAAATAAGTCTATTGATTCTGTGAACTTTATAGTTGATATGAGAGTGAAATGCAAAAGTATAAATTTTAATACATAAGACAATATGTTGATAACTTTTATCCGTTCAATTCTGTTTTTTAGGAAGAATTGATGTACTTTTATGCCTCTTTTTTATAGATAACACCAGTAATGTCCGAAGAAAAAAACAACATATCATTTACTCATCTTCATGTCCACTCCCATTATTCGTTGCTTGATGGAATGTCCAATGTTCCCGGAATAGTCGATAAAGCCATCAAATGCGGAATGAGAGGAGTCGCCCTGACTGATCATGGTAACATGTTCGGGGTCAAGGAATTTGTGGATTATGTAGGGAAAGTGAATAAAGGAAAATCTTCGGAAGAAAAATTCAAAGCCATCATTGGCGTTGAGGCTTATTGCGCCCGACGTACCCGTTTCGATAAAACCTTGAAAGAGGATGGAAGCGGCTGGCATTTGATATTACTGGCTAAAAACAAGAAGGGATATCAAAACTTATGTAAGTTAGTATCTGCTTCATGGATAGATGGTTATTATTATCGTCCCCGGATAGATAAAGATGTCTTGAAGAGATACAGCGACGGATTGATTGTTTGCTCGGCTTGTTTGGGAGGTGAAATTCCCCGAAAGATAGCCGATGGAGATCTGAAAGGGGCGGAAGAAGCCATATACTGGTTCAAAGATATTTTCGGTGATGATTATTATCTCGAAATGCAGCGTCACCGGACTGATAAACCGGGGGCTGATACGACAACTTATGAGAAACAGGTATTGGTAAATGAAAGCCTGATTGAATTGGCTAAAAAGACCGACACCAAGCTTATCGCTTCGAATGATGTCCATTTTATAGAAGAAGACCATGCCGAAGCGCATGACCGTCTGATTTGTCTCAGTACAGGTAAAGATTTGGATGATCCCAACCGGATGCGTTATACTAAACAGGAGTGGTTGAAATCGACCGAAGAAATGTTCTCTATCTTTTCCGACCTGCCCGAAGTGCTTTCCAATACAACTGAAATTCTCGACAAAATTGAAAGCTACAGCATCGATTCGGATGCAATTATGCCGGTATTTCCCATACCGGAGGCTTTTGGTACAGAGTTATCTTACAGGGAAAAATATCCGGAAGAAGTTTTGAGAGAGGAGTTCAATAAGGAGGATGAAAAGAGGTTCGATAAATTGGGCGGATACAACAAAGTCGTCCGGATTAAACTGGAAGCTGATTACCTGAGAGAACTGACGATGCAAAAAGCAGTTAGCCGGTATGGCGATCCGGTTCCGCCGGATATTCTTGAACGGATTGAATTTGAACTGGAAACTATGAAAACTATGGGTTTTCCTGGTTATTTTCTTATTGTTCAGGATTTTATACAGGCAGCTCGGGATATGAAAGTGGCCGTAGGCCCCGGGCGAGGTTCCGCAGCCGGTTCCGCAGTTGCTTATTGTTTGGGAATTACGGATATAGATCCGATTAAATATGATTTGCTTTTTGAACGTTTTCTGAATCCTGATCGCATTTCCATGCCTGATATCGATATTGATTTCGATGACGATGGACGGGGTGATGTATTGCGTTGGGTAAAAGAGAAATACGGGAAGGAGAAGGTCGCTCATATCGTTACTTACGGAACAATGGCCGCTAAATCATCTATCAAAGATGTAGCGCGTGTACAAAGGCTTCCTTTGTCGGAAGCTGACCGCCTGACGAAATTGATTCCGGATCGTTTGCCGGAAGATAAGGTGACGGGAAAAGCCCCGAAAATAAACATAACGAACAGCATTAAATTTGTCCCTGAGTTGAAGGAAGCCCGTAATTCCTACGACAAAAATCTTTCGGATACGCTCAAATATGCAGAAATACTGGAGGGAACCGTCCGGCAAACAGGGGTACATGCCTGCGGTGTAATCATTGGAGCCGATGACCTGACTAATTTTGTTCCGCTGAGTACGGCCAAAGAAAAAGGCAGCGATGAGGATTTGTTGGTGACCCAATACGAAGGATCAGTCATCGAATCGGTCGGATTGATTAAGATGGACTTCCTGGGATTGAAAACCTTATCAATCATCAAAGAGGCCCTGGCTAATGTCAAAAAATCAAAAGGTGTCGAGATTGATATTGCTCAAATACCGATTGATGACAAAAAAACATACGAGCTTTACAGTAAAGGACAGACAGTAGGTACGTTTCAGTTTGAATCCGCCGGAATGCAAAAATACCTGCGAGAGTTACAACCGACGAAGTTTGAAGATTTGATCGCGATGAATGCGCTCTATCGTCCGGGACCGATGGCTTATATCCCTGATTTTATCGACAGAAAGCATGGACGGAAAGAGATTACGTATGACTTCCCGGAAATGGAATCCCGCTTGAAGGATACTTATGGAATTACGGTTTATCAGGAACAGGTGATGCTCTTGAGTCGTGATTTGGCCGGGTTCACACGCGGACAGTCGGATGAGTTGAGAAAAGCTATGGGTAAAAAACTCGTAGACAAGATGGAAGCTTTGAAGGTGAAATTCCTTGAAGGTGCCGGAAAAAACGGATTCGGTCCGAAAGAAAAATTGGAAAAAATATGGAGTGATTGGGCGGAATTCGCCAAATACGCTTTTAATAAATCTCATGCAACTTGCTATTCCTGGGTTTCTTACCAGACTGCCTACCTGAAAGCTCATTATCCGGGCGAATTCATGGCGGCCAACTTGACAAGGAACAAGGATGACATCGGTGAAATCACGAAATTCATGGATGAGTGTAAAAGCATGGGAATTGTCGTGAAAGGTCCGGATGTCAATGAGTCGGATCTGAATTTTACGGTCAATAAATCAGGAGACATCCGTTTTGGATTGGGAGGAGTAAAAGGGGTCGGAACAGGAGCCGTTGAATACATCATCAAAGAACGCAGTGAAAACGGCCCTTTCAAAGGAATTTTCGATTTTGTGGAACGGGTCAACCTGACCGCCTGTAACAAAAGAAATATTGAAGCCTTGTGTTTGTCCGGAGCCTTTGATAATTTTCCGGAAATCAAACGGGAACAGTTTTTTTCCGAAAATGTCAAGGGAGAAGTCTTTCTTGATACCTTGATGCGTTACGGAGGTAAATACCAGTTAGATAAGTCGACTGCTCAGAATTCCCTTTTCGGAGGATTCAATACGGTTGAAATCGCTAAACCGGAGATCCCCCAGGCGGAATCCTGGAGTTCGTTGGAACGTTTAAATAAAGAAAAAGAGCTGGTAGGAATTTACCTTTCTTCGCATCCCCTGGATGATTATTATATTGTGCTGAATTATGCCTGTAACACAACAATGAAGGAGCTGAACGAAGACAAGGATTCGCTTGTCGGTCGGGAAATTACTATGGGAGGGATCGTGACTTCCTACAGGGAGGGAATGACAAAAACAGGTAATCCTTACGCCATATTGAAACTGGAAGATTATACGGGTAGTGCGGAGATTCCTCTGTTTGGGAAAGATTTCATTGAGTTTGGCAAGTACGGACGAATCAATATGTATCTCCTGATCAAAGCAAAATATCAACCCGCTCAGTATCAGAAGCAAGGCGCCGGAATCCGGATGGAGTTGAAAATAGGTGCCATGCAACAACTTTCGGAAGTGAAACATAAACTGATAGAGCGAATTACGATCACTTTGCCTTTATCCCTGGTGGATGACGAAAGCGTTACCGAATTATCGTCATTGATAAAAAACAATCCGGGGAATACGACGTTATATTTTCGTATCGAAGATGAAGAAAGAAA
>JAVBSK010000326.1:0-4177 GCA_031556755.1 Bacteroidales bacterium
ACGACCTACGATTGCTACTATATTTCCCATAGTTAGTCTAGTTTATATCCAAAATTTTTCAACAGTTTATCCCTATTTCTCCAATCTTTTTCTACTTTCACAAAAACCTCCAAGAATATTTTTTTTTCGAAAAAACGTTCAAGATCTTTCCTGGCCATAGAAGCCATTTTCTTCAGCGCCAAACCTTTGTCTCCGATAATAATCCCTTTCTGTGATTCTCGTTCAACAATGACGACCGAATTAATCCGGATTATTTTCTCCTCTTCCTTGAACAATTCAACAATTACTTCGGTAGAATAAGGGACCTCTTTCTGATAGTAAAGAAATATCTTTTCTCTGATAATCTCCGTAACAAAAAAACGGGCAGGTTTGTCTGTCAAAGTATCTTTTTCGAAATATGGAGGAGATTCCGGTAATAAATCACTGATTCTTTTTTTCAGATAATCAATATTGAATTTATTCTGGGCTGAAATAGGAATGATTTCAGCTTTAGGTAAAAGATGCGCCAGTTCTTCTACAAATTTCTCCAATCCTTTCTGATCACTCAGATCAATCTTATTGATCAACAACAGCAAAGGAGTAGAGGTATTTTGTACTTTTTGCAGAAAAAAATCATTTTTGTCTATTTTTTCAACCGTATCGGTCACATACAACAAAACATCAGCATCCTCAAGTGCGGATTCTGAGAAATGAAGCATACTTTCCTGCAACTTATAATTCGGTCGCAATACACCCGGAGTATCCGAATATACGATCTGCATATCTTCCGTATTGACAATACCCATGATCCGGTGCCGGGTTGTCTGCGCTTTCGATGTAATGATTGAAAGTTTTTCTCCAACCAAAAGATTCATCAAGGTCGATTTTCCGACATTGGGATTTCCTACAATATTTACAAATCCGGATTTATGCACTACAATGATTGAATAATGAAATAAGTAAAAAAAATAAAAGTAAAGAAAAAATAATTATCCTTTCTTTACTGTCATTTTATTGTTTTTTTATTTAGAATTATATCCCCACTTCAGATAAATAGCTCCCCATGTAAAGCCGGCTCCAAATGCAGTAAGGACAAGATTATCTCCTTTTTTTAGTTTCGATTCATAATCCCACAGACAAAGGGGAATTGTTCCGGCACTGGTATTTCCATATTTTTCAATATTTACCATTACTTTTTCGCCCGGCAGTCCCATTCTCTTGCCTACGGCATCAATAATCCTCATGTTAGCCTGATGAGGAACAAGCCATTGGATGTTTTCATTGGTCAGGTTATTTCTTTCCATCAAAGCGACACAAGTATCCGACATGTTAGATACGGCATATTTGAAAACAACCTTTCCATCTTGCCAGATAGTATGCTCATTGTTATCGACCGTTTCATGAGTTGCGGGAAAAACAGAACCTCCAGCTTTTTGTATCAAATACTTGATTCCGATACCATCCGCTTTCATGATAGAATCCACGATTCCAACGTCTTCAGTCGTCGCTTCCAACAAAACAGCGCCACAACCGTCGGCAAAAATGGGACAGGTATTCCTATCCGCATAGTTAGTAACAGAAGATAATTGATCCCCTGCAATCACCATTATTTTTTTATATTTTCCGGAAGTTATGAAAGCATTGGCAACCTCTAAACCATACAAGAATCCGCTACAAGCGGCACTCAGATCAAATCCAAAAGCATTTTTCATACCTAATCTGTCAGCGACCAGAGCTGCGGTATTTGGCATTACATAATCCGGAGTAGAAGTAGCAAACACAATAGCTTCAACCTCCATCGGATCAGTTTTGGTTTTTCTCAAGAGCTCCGCCACGGCCTTTACAGCCATAAAAGAGACTCCGACGCCCTCCTCTTTTCTCAGAATACGTCTTTCTTTGATACCGATACGAGTCATTATCCATTCATCGGAAGTATCTACCATGCGAGAAACCTCCTCGTTAGTCATCACATAATTAGGAACATATCCGCCAACTCCGGTTATAACTGCATTTATTTTGTCCATAATTGATTTGAATTGTACACAAATTTGCTTTTCTGTAATATTAAAGGATAAACCGAAAAAAAAATGCCCTAAAAGATTGGTTTTAGGGCTAATTTCCAAGTAAACATTTCACTTCAGAAGTAAAATGTATTTCTTATTAAACAGCGGCAGCCTTTTCAATTGCCAACTTACCTCTGTAATATCCACATTCACCACATACAGTATGATAAATGTGCCATGCTCCACAATTTGCGCAAACTGCCATCGTAGGCATCAACGCTTTGTCGTGCGTTCTTCTTTTGTCTCTTCTAGACTTACCTGTTCTTCGTTTAGGATGTGCCATTTTGTTTTATTTTAATTATTATTATCTTCATTGTAGCCTTTCAATGCATCCCAGCGAGGATCCGGCTTACCCTCATCTTCAGAGTCTGTGATGATAATATCATCATCCATCATGGCATCGAAATCATTGTCTTCAGATGAACCTTTCGGAGCATGTTTTTTCAACTTCGATGTCATTGTCTTGTTGCATTTTCCAGGAGCGTGTACATGTTTGATGGGAATAGTCAGAACAATAAACTCATAAATAAACCACGCTAAATTTATTTCACCCTCATCTTCCGGAATAATAATGATTTCATCGCTTTCTTCCGAATATTCTTTCCCGAATTTGACAATCAGCCTGTTGGTAGAAGTAGTAGGAAAATCCATTTCATCCAGACACCTGTCACACGGAATGGAAATCACACCATCAATCTGAAAGACAAACTCATACATCATCTGGACTTTCCTCAATGTTATATTTACATTGACTCTACCTTTCTGAACATCTTCGCCCCCGATATCCATAAAGAACTTACTATTTAACTGATAACTAAGCTCCTGAACATCACATTGGACGGCTTTCAAATTAACTTTATATGGATCAAATTTTCCCAAAATCTGTCATTTTCCAGTAAAAACCCTGCAAAGGTACATAAAATTTATCTAAATTCTCACATTTCTCACTAATAAAATTCTATCATTTTGATTATGAAGTATATTTCATTAGTTCTATCCGGAATGTCGTTCCCTTACCAATCTCAGACTTAAGCACAAAAATCTTGCCAGATTGATAAGATTTAATGATCCGGCGAGCCAGGGAAAGTCCTAATCCCCAGCCTCTTTTTTTCGTCGTATAACCGGGATGGAAAACGCTTTCAAACTTTGATTTCGGGATTCCTTTTCCACTGTCCGAAATATCTATTTTTATCAACTTATCCGTTTCTGTTATATTCAATTCGATTTCTCCCTTTCCATCCATTGCATCCACCGAATTTTTTATCAGGTTCTCCACCACCCAGCCAAACAAAGACTCATTCATCAAAACAGGAAAAGATTTATCCGGAAACTTACAATTGATCTTAATTTTTCCCGAAACCCTTTTCGACATATAATCCACCGCATCTTTCAGCGCCTCATTAACGTCCATCGGTTCCATCTCAGGATCTGATCCTATCTTAGAAAATCTTTTTGCGATGACATTCAATCGATTAACATCTTTATCCATTTCCTTCAAAAGGGAAGGATCTACATTTTTCGTTTTCAGATATTCTACCCAGGCCATCAATGATGAAATAGGAGTACCTAACTGATGTGCGGTTTCTTTAGACAATCCAACCCACACTTTATTCTGTTCCGCCCGTTTGGCATTTAACAGCGCTAAAAATGAAATCAACACAAACACAAAGACAACCCCCAATTGAGCATACGGAAATATAACAAGTCTTTTCAATATAATGGAATCATCATAATAAACTGTTTGATATGTTCCGTCCTCAAATTCCAAAACAATCGGAGGATTTTTATGCTTGAAGTTTTGTATTTTTTTTGTAAGATAGGCTTCCCGGTTTTGCTCCGGCATCCTGATGTTGTTATACTGTAAAACACTATCATTCTCATTTGCAACAATCAAAGGAATAGTCGTATTTCCTGTAATAAATCTGAAAATCAAATTGTTATAATCATTCAAAACTTCAGAATCCACCGAATCCGATTCTGTTTGACCGGACATCAATTTCACCGACTGCGCCCATATTTCTATCTTTTCCCGTTCTTCTTCAGCCAGGTTCCCGACTAAGATCTGGGTAATCCAAACTGAAGAAAAAGCTATAATACAGGCAACAACAACAAACAGGTATTTAAAATTCCTTTTA
>JAVBSK010000009.1:0-4804 GCA_031556755.1 Bacteroidales bacterium
TTCGGAAGGAAAGGATAAATCCTTTTCCGTTTGTAAATTTTTCAAGTAAAGCATCCGGATGGTTTGAAAATATGGATATTCATCAATTAAGTTCTTTAACTGAGAAAGGGTATCCTCATTCAACAAGGTGGGATTACCGAATAGTTTGAAAACGTTAGTTATTGTCATAATTACCAATTTCCTAAAGTAGTCGTATAGATTTGATCGACCAGATCATCTACTATTTCGGGAACCAACTGGTCTTGTACTTGTTCCAATGTACTGCTGTTGGAGAAAGGACGGGAAGATGTAAAGCTTTGATCTATATCATCTCCCTGTTTTTTGTTATTGATATACCTGACTTTGACGGTAATAGACAGTTCTGTCATGGAAGCATAGGCATCTTCCTTGACAGCCATTCCCCGGACATTATAGCCTGTGATTTCGCCTTCCAGCTCCAGGTCTGCATTATTTTCCACCATTTTCAGTTTGGTTTGACGGATGTATTTATTTCTTAGCGCATCGCTGAAAATTGCGGAAAGCGTAGGATTAACCAAAGTCGCCTGATTGGGGAAATCTTTGATGGATATTGTTTTTACCAGATTATAATCGACTGAGGCTCCGTTGAATTTGTATGAAATAGAACATGCGTTCAACACCAGGCTCAGTGGTAAAAGAAGCAATATTTTTTTTAACATGATTGTTTATGATTATCTTTTCCTTAAAAATAGATCTTATCTGATGTATATTTTTGCAATATTCGATTCAATCCAAACCGTATTCTTTGATTTTCCGGTAAAGCGTCCTTTCCGAGATTTTCAGGTCATCAGCTGCATCTTTGCGCTTGCCGTTATGCCTGGCTAAAGCTTTGCGAATCATTTCTTTTTCAACTTCTTCCAAAGAGAGAGTTTCTTCTATGTAGTCATCGGCATATTCTCCTTTGTCTGGAATTTTAGATTCCTGTCGTTGTTCTATAGCTCCGTAAACAGTCATGTCTTTGGCCGGAAACGGAGTATAAGTATTTGATTTAGGAGCATCTGTTGCAGAGATATTTCCCGACATGATATCATGAACGAGACTTTTCAGTTCATTGACATCTTTTTTCATGTCAAATAATACCTGATATAGGATCTCCCTTTCATTGTGAAATGTTTTTGAATCGTCATCTTTTCTGCTCAACGCGGGTAATCGTTCCATATCCGGATCGACCAGGTAGGTCTTGAGTACTGTCGCTGATATTTCCCGGTTTCCCTCGATGATAGACATCCGTTCGGTAATGTTTTTTAATTCGCGGATATTACCATGCCAGCGGTAATCAACCAATACTCGTTTGGCGTCTTCTGTTAACTGGATAGAAGGAATCCGATATTTCTCGGAAAAATCGCTTGCAAATTTTCTGAACAATAGATAAATATCCTCTTTCCTTTCGCGCAAAGGAGGTACATAAATCGGAACTGTATTCAAACGGTAATATAAATCTTCTCTGAATTTGTTGTTCCTTATTGCTTTGACCAGATCTACATTCGTTGCTGCAACAATCCTGACATCGGTTTTCTGAACCTTGGAAGAACCGACCTTCAGGAACTCTCCATATTCCAGGACACGTAGTAAGCGAGCCTGCGTTGATATGGGAAGCTCACCTACTTCATCTAAAAAAATCGTACCTCCGTTGGCTACCTCGAAGTAGCCTTTACGTTCTCCTAAAGCCCCTGTAAAAGAGCCTTTTTCGTGCCCAAATAACTCCGAATCAATCGTTCCTTCCGGAATAGCTCCGCAATTGACCGCAATGTATTGGCCGTGTTTCCTCAAACTGTTTTGATGGATCAATTGAGGGAATACTTCTTTTCCGACACCACTTTCCCCCATGATGAGAACCGATAAATCGGTGGGTGCAATCAGCAATGCCTTTTCTATCTCCCGGTCGAGAGCTTGTCCTGTCCCAATGATTCCGAAACGTTGTTTAATCCCTTGAATATCTACTTTTGCCATAGGTGTTACTGATTTCTGGTTACTTTAACTTTATCTACCCGGTTGTTGTCCATGACAAGGACTTCAAAGGTAAAATCTTCCCACTGGCTGATATCTCCTTTATGAGGAACCCTGTCTAATTGGTCCATGATATATCCGCCTAGAGTGACGTAAGAAGAAGATTCTTTGTCCAGTACATCATCGTCCAATCCGACTTTTTCCAGGAACTCCACAAAAGGAATTTGTCCGCCCATGATTAAACTTCCATCGGATAGTTTTACCGAACTATATTCGAATTCGTCAGTTTCGGAAATATCCCCAACCAAAGCATCCAGGATATCATTGATTGTAATAAAGCCTTTGACACTGCCGAATTCATCCACTACAATGGCCTGATACACCCGTTGTTTCTGGAATCTTTCCATGACGGAGTAAGCCTTGTTAGTGGTGATGACAACCTGAACCTCTTTGCTTATCTTTCGTATATTCGAAATCTTTTCTTCAAAATTATCCCCAATCAGATCTTTACCGTGAACGAAACCGACCACATCATCTATTTTTCCATTACACAATGGATAGACTGTATGTTTATTTTCGGTAATCGTACGTTTGATAACTTCAATATCATCGGTTAGATTCAGCCAGATAATTTCATTACGAGGAGTCATTAGGGTCTGAATTCGCCTGTCTCCCAGACTGAAAACATTTTGAATCAGTTCTTTCTCCGTTTCTTCGATGACCCCGCCTTTATGGCTTTCGGCGATAATAACTTTCAACTCTTCTTCCGAATGAATATCTTCCTGTTCATGAACAGGTTGAATTCCAATTATCTTCAGAATCATATTGGCCAGACCGTTCAACAACATAATAGCGGGTTTGAAAATGAAATAGAATATCCTCAACGGAACGGAGATGGCAAAAGTGACTGGAACGGGCTTTCTGATAGCCAATGATTTGGGTGCTAATTCTCCTAATACGATATGCATAATGGTAATCAAACAGAATGCAACCGGAACAGCCAGTCTATGAGCCAGCCCAGGATCCATATCCAGTTCAAAAATACTGAAAAATTTGAGAATCATTTCAGTAAAAACACTTTCTCCGACCCAACCCAGACCGAGGGATGCAATGGTGATACCCAATTGGGTTGCTGCCAGGTAGGCATCCAGATTTCCGATGACATTTTTGGCTGTGGTTCTGACGGTTTTATTCACATCTTTCCTGACTTCGACCTGGGATGTTCTGACCTTCACGATGGCAAATTCAGCCGCCACGAAAAAGCCGTTAAGGAATACGAGAAAAATGGTAAATAGAAAATCAAAAGTCATTGTATCTTTTTTTATTTAGACAATAGAATGCAAAGATAACGCTTTTGCGATATACTTGTTTCGGTAACTCCGGTAAACTTTGTGCTAAGTTGTTTTGCCGTACAGATTTATATTTTTTTTTCAATTTTTTAAAATCACGTCTCGCTCTGAACACTGCCTTGAAGTTTCCCCTTTCCCTTTTCAATAAAAAAAACAGAGCAGCCAATACATCCAGGAAAAACCGGATGGACAATGCCTTGTTCAGATATTTTTCCGGCATATTTTTGTATATCATCAATAAATTGTTCCGGAAATTCAGGTATGTTTTTTGGGGATTCGACATCGCTAGTGTGGCACCTCCGATATGATAGACGACAGAAGAAGGTAGACAAACAATTTTCTTTCCGCGACTGACCAATCTCCAGCAAAAATCAATTTCTTCCTGGTGAGCGAAAAATGTAGCATCCAATCCGCCAGCTTGTTTGTATGCCTCTGTCCTGACAAATAGGCAAGCTCCGCTCGCCCATAGAATTTCCGTAACTTCATCATATTGATTGTTGTCTTTTTCCACAACATCCATGACCCTTCCCCTGCAAAACGGATATCCGTAGTAATCTATGAAACCTCCGCACGCACCGGCATATTCAAACATGGACTTGTTCCTGTAAGAGAGTATTTTTGGTTGAAGCGCCACAACATCCCGTTCTTTTTCCATATATTCGATTGCTGTAACCAGCCATCCGTCAGATACTTCTACGTCTGAATTCAGTAAGATGACATATTCATGCGACAACTGAGCGATCGACCGGTTGTAACCTTCTGCAAACCCGTAATTCTTATCTAATTCGATGGTTTGAATGTCTGGGTATAGGAAAGATAAAAAATTGAGAGAATCGTCGTCCGAGCAATTGTCGGCGACAATAATATCCGCTATTGTTTGAGGCGTATATGCAAGTAATGCCGGTAAAAACCGTTCTAACAAACTCTTACCATTCCAGTTCAATATAACTACCGCTGCTTTTTTCACTCGATTATCATATGGGAGAAAATAATACATTCAATCATGGCGTGTCCGCTGCACTTCGTTGCGCGGTCGGGCTTTTCGTTACAAATCCTCGCTCTTTCCGCTTTGCGTCAATCCCTGTGGGTTTTTCGCTGCAATCCCTCACGCAAAGGTATCGAAAGTTATTTACATTTTTCTACCGAACAACAATGAATAATAAAATTAAAGTATAAATATCTCAATCCATTTGGTATACCGGTATATTATTATATTTTCTTATGTCTTTGAATCTTGGAACTACAAAATGCGTGAATCTTGCCACGAAAACTTCAAATTTTTAATAGACGACTCCTAAGAGTCTTCGAGTCTTCGTGGCAAAAGAAACAACCGCTAAGACTCGAAAGATAATCTTCTCCATAAAAAAATGCGATTCTCACGAACCGCATTCCCCTTTACACTATTAACATTTTACACATATTTTGAATTTGAACTCTTTTTCGATTAATTAAAGTATTGTTACCAAACTTCCCATTACATGAGAGAAAAC
>JAVBSK010000138.1:0-2916 GCA_031556755.1 Bacteroidales bacterium
CTTCCTGGAACAGTACTAATCCTAAATATACTACAATATAAGCCAATAAAACCAACAAAGAACATTGGATGAATTGAGAACGTTTGGTCAAGCTGGTCAGAGTGTAGACGACAACCAGACTGGTAGAAAATTGTAAGATGATAAAATCGGAAGGAAACGGGGCCATCAACGTACACATCAGGATTGTAATATTGTGAGCGGATCGGGCTGTCCGGGAATCGAAAAAAGTACGTATAACGATAGGTATGACCGCATACGGTATAATGTATATATTGAAAAGACGATAACTGATACACAATTCGGTGAAGACAGTAAATAATCCTATGAGGGAAAACAGGAAGAAAACGTCCTTGTTATTATCGTAGATTTTTTTTCTGAAGTAATATAAATACAGGTAAAAGAACCCCATGAAGACGGTAACCAAAATGAATATGCCTGTTGATATCCATCCTTTCCTTTGATTGGAACCTTCTCTTGTTTCGGTAACCTGTTTCAGGGAGTTTAATATGTTGAAAGTTTTGTGGTCTATGATTTCTCCTCTGTCTATGATTTTCTCCCCGGCTTGCACCAAACCTTCCGATAAAGAAACTTGTTGCAGTAACTCGTTTTTTACCTTGTCGGAAGTAACCTCATCATATTTTAAATTTGCAGACAGAAAACGGTCGATAGAAAAGGATCTCAGTATTTCGACATCCAAACCGGGCGGGCAGTTGTCTAAAATAAAGGAGTATGCTGAACGGGTAGTAAATACGTTCGAAGTTTCGTGTTCTGTGGCGATTGTGTTTTCAATCACCATGAATGCCTGATGATTTTCTTTCAGTAAAAAGTCATGATCTTCCGTTGAAATAATTCCTGCAAGATAAACTTCTTTTAACTTTCTGGAAACGTAAGTTGCATAAGCCTGATTGGTAAAGTGATTCTGTGCTACCGAAGATTCGAATTCTGCAACTTCTTTTTTTGCGATGGATTCATTCAATGCAAAATAAGGTTGATAATGCCGGATGATACTATCTTGTTCTTTTTTCAGTTCTTTGGCATTTTTGTAGATAGGAAAGTCAAAAGGAGCGGTGAGTAATCCGTATTTCCACGGCTTTCCTTCTGTGAAGGAATACCTGAATTTACCCTCTTTAGGAAATAGAATAACTAACAGCAATGTCAATCCTGCAAAATAAATATAGTGTGGAATATTGAATATTTTCTTGTTCATTTCCATTAAATTTTTCCGAAAAGTAATAAAAAAAAAGGTTTAACAAAAAACTTCTTGTATTTTTGCGCAAATTTTACAATAACAATCATTCATGTCCCTGAAAAAAGTAAGAGTCCGTTTCGCTCCGAGCCCCACAGGTCCTTTGCATATCGGAGGAGTAAGAACTGCGTTATATAATTTTCTTTTTGCCCGGAAATATGCCGGAGATTTGATTCTTCGGATAGAAGATACTGATTCACAAAGGTTTGTTCCTGGTGCGGAAGAGTATATCATTGATTCATTCAAATGGCTGGGAATTGAGTTTTCAGAAGGTGTTCATGTAGGTGGGCCGTATGCTCCTTATCGTCAATCAGAACGAAAAGAAGTATACAAAAAATATGTCGATCGCTTATTGGAAGCAGGATTGGCTTACATCGCATTCGATACGCCAGAACAACTGGATTCTCGAAGAGCTGAAGTTTCTAATTTTCAATATGATGCATCAACCCGGATGCAGATGAACAATTCTCTTGTACATTCCAAAGAAGAAATGCAGTCGTTGATTGACTCTGGAATGCAATATGTCGTGAGGATTAAAATCGAACCCAATCAGGATATTGTTGTTCGTGATTTGATTCGTGGAGAAGTACATGTCAATTCCTCAATCCTGGATGATAAAGTATTGTATAAATCTGCCGATCAGTTGCCAACTTACCATCTGGCAAATATTGTTGATGATCACCTGATGGAGATAAGTCATGTGATCAGAGGAGAAGAATGGTTGCCTTCCGCTCCGCTTCATGTACTCCTGTATAGATATTTCGGATGGGAAAGTACAATGCCTCAGTTTGCTCATTTGCCTCTTTTGTTGAAACCTGAAGGCAATGGAAAATTGAGTAAACGGGATGGAGACAGGTTAGGGTTTCCTGTCTTTCCATTGGAGTGGAGAGATCCGAAAACAGGAGATGTGTCTTCCGGATACAGGGAGAACGGTTATCTTCCGGAAGCGGTTGTAAACTTTCTGGCATTGTTGGGATGGAATCCGGGTGACGATAAGGAGATGTTGTCGATGGAGGAATTAATTGCTCTTTTTTCCCTGGACAGATGTAGTAAAAGCGGAGCTAAGTTCGATTATAAGAAAGGAATCTGGTTTAATCATCAGTATCTTCAATTGAAATCCGATGAAGAAATTGCCGGATTGTTTCTTCCTGTTCTGGAATCCAAGGGAATTGAAGCGGATTTGAACAAAACTTCAAAAATTGTAGGGTTGGTCAAGGAACGGATTGATTTTATTAAAGATCTTTGGGATCAATCGTCTTTCTTCTTTGTGGCTCCGGTCGGATATGATGAAAAAACAGTGGCCAAACGTTGGAAACCGGAAACTCCTGCGCAGTTAACGGAGTTGTCTTCGTTGTTACAAACGATAACTGATTTTTCCGCACACAATACCGAAAAACTAGTCAAGGATTGGATTGCAGAAAAAGATTATCACCTGGGAAACATCATGAATGCTTTCCGTCTGGCTTTGGTAGGAGAGTCGAAAGGTCCACATATTTTTGACATTGTAGAAGTGTTGGGAAAAGAGGAAACGATAGAGAGAATTCAAAAAGCGGTAAATACGATTGAATGATGTATGTATAACATTGCGATTGCCTTATATGCCCTGATAGTAAAAATTATCGCTCCTTTTCACCGGAAAGCGGGATTGATGATAGCGGGGCAGAAACAAA
>JAVBSK010000006.1:0-5300 GCA_031556755.1 Bacteroidales bacterium
ATATCAAAGAAACGATAGAAAAAGAGGCCAAATATGTTCAACTATTTTACATTTTTGATGTTCCGGTGAAAACTTCCAAAGTTCGTTTCGTTTCTTCTGATAATGGTACCGTGAAAGATAGGGAAATCAAATTGTTGTAAGCCGCTTCCATGCAAAATATCAAATCTTCGTACGATGTCAGCGGTATTCAACGAACCGGAGAAGTCGTCCGTTTATTTGCCAAAGGATTCAAAGAAGAACGACCGATTCTGAAAACAATCAAATCGGAAGAGGATAAGGATGTTGATGCCATGACTGCTTTTGATGCGAAAGCCGGGATTTATTATATGTGGTTGGTACAACGGAAACTCGTATCTGATCATCTGACCATTGATTTCAACCGCTTGAATCTTGCAACAGGAAGCCGGATCATTGTCGAAGAAGTCAGTAAAGATCATTACGGAGATGTTGTCGGGATCAAACAATTAGATGAAAATAAAAGTTTGTCTTTTTCATTGCCTGCTCAAAGTGTAATCCTTTTGACGATTCCCATAAACAATAATCAAAATGATAAAAAAATAAACCCTGTTGCTGACGCCACTGTCAGAGGAGGAAAATTCAGCGGGAAGAATCAAGGTTCCGAAAAAGAGTTGTTTGTGGAAATGAATGCCGGTGAGAGAGACAATAATCAAGTGGTTTATATGCAATTCGATTTGAAAGAAACGGATAAGGAGAAACTCAATGCAGCCGTTTTGTCTGTCTATGCAAAATCATCAACGGTATTGCCTTATCATTTGCATGTATATGCCGTTGAAAGTGAATATTGGAAAGAAAATATATTGACATGGGAAAATGTTCCTGGTCTGAATAAAGAAGAATTTATTGTTTCTGATGCAGGTAAAACGGCTCATTTTGCCGGAGAATTAGTAGCCAGGCAAACTCCCGGTTATTGTTCCTTGGATGTGACCAAAATTCTTCGGAATGCAAAAGGAAGGTATCTTTCATTTATTTTTATCCGGGAAGCAAGACAATTGGGAGATGACGCCGATAACGGGAAAATACTAATCATAAATTCTAAAGAATCTGTAAATAAACCGGTATTGACATGTTGGTAAACTACTGGAAAATATTGTTCTTAATCCTGTTCACTGTATGGAATCAAGCGGTGATCGCTCAATCTACATTGTTGATGGAAGAGGATTTTGATTTGCTTTCCGGAACAAATATATCCGGCCAACATGCCTGGACGATGGGAGCAAGCGGTACAAACAAAGTCGATATAATATCTCCGGGCTTGACATTTCCGGATTATCCCGGTGTTGCAACCAGCAATGCAGTTGCATTTACCCCTCTTACCGACCGTGTACAAAGGAATTTCGAAGGAGTGCTTTCCGGTAATTACTATTATTCGTTTTTAATTAATGTATCATCGGCTGGCAGCGGAGAATTTTTTGCCGGATTTTACAGTTCTTCGGCATTCAGAGGCAGAGCATATATTAAAGCTGATGGAGAAGGTTTTCAATTCGGATTGCTTAAATCGACCGCTTCTGGAGTTGCTCCGACCTATACTTCCGGAACACCCTATAGTTTCGGGACAACTTATTTGGTTGTGGTAAAATATGAATTTGTTCAAGGCGCACAGAATGATAAAGTCAATTTATATGTGAATCCGGATTTGAAATCAGAAGAATCGGATACTCCCACTATCGGGCCTCTTACAGACAACGGAAATGATGTTTCCGCCAATGTTTTTGCTCTTCAGGGCAGAAATAATTCGGGAAACTTTGTCCTGGACGGAATCCGGATAGGAACGGATTGGGCTGCCATAAAAGGAATCAGTTCGGAAAACCATTTCGTTGAACTGCCGAAATGTATCAGTTCACATATGGTATTGCAGCGTGATGTCCCTATAAAGTTGTGGGGATGGGGCCTTCCCGGAGATACACTTATTGTTGAATTCGCACGTCAATCCCAGATATTTAAAGATTCCGTAACAATTGCTCAGGACAAACGTTGGTTTTTACAGCTTCCTGCCCAATCGGTTTGCCTGGAACCTTGCGAACTGAAATTTCAGGTTAAGAACAGGCGGGAAACTTTACAGGTTTTGGAGGATATTTTGATCGGTGATGTTTGGTTTGCCGGAGGACAATCGAATATGGAGAAAAAGGTAAATCATTTGTTGGAAGTCGAACAGTACGTACAAGAAGCTGACAATTATCCTCATATCCGTTCATTCAGGGCGAGCTATAATCCGCAGACAATGCCTCGGGAAAAAGTCAATGACGCTTCCGGTTCCTGGTTCGTTTGTAACAGTTCTGAGATTGCCGATAAAGTCTCCGCTATAGCCTATGTATATGCCCGAAATTTGTTTGAAAGCCAGCATGTGCCGATCGGAATTCTTCAATCATACAGGGGCGGAACGGAAATTGAAACATGGATGAGTCCGAAAATCTTTGAAGATACGGAATTGTGCAAAATAGCAGGTCGAAAAATGTCGATAGACTCAACTGTAGTTTCCCAATATCATTCATTACATTTCAACGGACAAATCAATCCTTTGGTTAATTTTCCGGTCAAAGGTTTTATTTTTTATCAGGGAGAAAGCAATGTCAAACGGGCGCCGGAATACCGATTGTTGATGAAAAAATTGATTGAAGATTGGAGGAAGCTCTGGAAAATGGGTGATTTGCCTTTTTACTACATTCAATTATTTAATATTTATTCTCCTTCTGTGTATGAAGAATCTAATTGGGCGGATTGTCGGGAACAACAAGCATTGCTTTTATCTGATTGTTTACCCCATACGGGCATGGCTGTTATTATTGATACCAACGAAGAGGCTTTGAATCCGGACGGAAACATCAACATACATCCCCGCAATAAGAAACCAGTGGGTGAACGATTGGCGCGTATAGCATTAAAAAATACTTATCATGTAGATATCCTTGCAGATGGACCTGTCTTGAGTTCTTATAAATTTTCGAATGATACAGTCTATCTTTATTTCAAGAACCAAGGTAGCGGATTGAGAATCAAAACAGGCGATACATTCTTAAAAGGATTTGTCATCAGTGGAAATGATAAAAAGTTTTATATTGCTCAAGCAACGATATGTAACGACAGTACCGTTGTCGTTACAAGCGCTTCAGTACTAGAACCGGTTGCCGTGAGATATGCCTGGGCGAGAAATCCGATCTGTAATTTATACAATTCAGAAGATCTCCCGGCGATGCCGTTTAGAACGGATACCTGGAAATCGTCGTTTGTTTATACTGATTTTCCGTCGTTTTGCACCTTGAAAAGTAACGATGCTACCCTGATTACCATCCGGATAAACGGAGTTACTATCGATGGATTTCATCCGCAACAATTAATGTATGATTATTTTTCGGAAGATTCCGGTTATCAAGATATTGTGGCTATAACCAACAGTCCTTTTGCAAAAATGGAAAAGGTTGAAAATTTTATTGATAAGAAAGTTGTACTGAAAGTTACAGCGGAAGACGGCTCCGTTTTACAATATGAAATTAATATGAAAGCATCAACTCCGGTTGCTAATGCCGGTATGAAAACTATTTTCGTTTATCAAAAGAATAAAGATTTAATAATAAAAAATAATATAGGACAAAGTTACGACATGATGATTTACGATCTTATGGGGCATTGTATTATCTCGGATTACATAAACGGGTGCGGAGAAAAAAATTATTCGACGTCTCCCGGAATATACTTGATTCAATTAAAAAGCCCCGAACAAAACGAATGTATAAAATTTTTATTAAAATAACAGCTTAATAATAAACGTTAACATAATAATGAAAAAGAACATTACAAATTTAGTCTTCCTGTTTCTATTGCTCTCTTTGTGTCCGGTACCGGTAACTTTTGCATCTTCTTCACAGATGAAAAAAATAGTGAATGATGCGCTTGATTTTTCTCTCAAGCAATCAATGTTGATGTATGAGACCGTCAAAGACAAAGAAAATACTCTGCCGAGAACTGCCAAAGACGGAGAATTAATCACCTGCAATCCTCACTGGTGGACTAGCGGTTTTTATCCCGGTACATTGTGGTATTTGTACGAATACAGCAATGATCCAACCATCCTGCAAGCTGCAGAAAAAATGACTTCACGTTTGGAAGAAGAAAAGTATACGACCGACAATCATGATGTAGGATTCATCATCAATTGTAGTTATGGAAACGGTTACCGGTTGACGAGGAACGAATCTTACCGGGAAGTGATCCATACCGCCGCTCAATCTTTGTCTACACGTTTCAATTCCACGGTGGGTTGCACCCGTTCCTGGAACAGCCAAAAGTGGCAATTTTCCGTGATCATCGATAACATGATGAACCTGGAATTGTTTACCGTTGCTTCTTCTTTTTCCGGAGATAATAACTACTATGAGATGGCTAAATCTCATGCAGACAAAACCATGCAATGTCACTTCCGTCAGGATGGAAGTTCTTTTCATGTAGTGAGTTATGATACCATCACCGGTAAAGTACTTAATCAGGTTACGCATCAGGGAGTGAGCGATAATTCTTCCTGGTCGCGCGGACAGGCTTGGGGGCTGTACGGATACACCATGATGTATCGCCAAACCGGTAAGAAAGAATATTTGGAGCATGCCGTCAAAATCGGTCAATATATTAAAAATCACCCTCGTTTACCCAAAGATAAAATCCCTTACTGGGATTTTGACGCTCCGGATATACCTAAAGCCGACAGAGATGCTTCCGCCGGAGCGATCATGGCTGCCGCTTATGTCGAGTTAAGCACTTATCTGGAAGGTAAACTTTCACAAGAGTTTTTATCTCTGGCGGAACAACAAATCAAATCTTTGGCTTCTTCCGCATACAGGGCGAAAAAATTAGGGGATAATAATAATTTTATTATACAACATTGTACCGGTTTTATGGCCAAACAATATGAAATTGACGCTCCGCTCACCTATGCCGATTATTATTTCGTAGAAGCCTTGATCAGGTATAAAAACTTGATGGAAGGACGTCCGGCAACAGATCCGATTACTGCCTATTCGGAGAATGAAAACCGTTCTTTCTGGTTGGCCTCCATGTTGAGAATCGTAGATCCGGTATTGACGAACCTGGCCAATAATACCTTAAAGAAAAATATGCCGGTCGAATCAAGCGCCGTTGATTTGAATAAACGCAAAGAATGCACTCATCTGGAAGCTTTTGGACGTACACTGACGGGAGTCGCTCCCTGGTTGTCTTTAGGAGAAGACAATACGGTCGAAGGAAGAATCAGAGGAAAATATATTGCATTGACATTGGCATCATTGAAAAATAGC
>JAVBSK010000016.1:0-4477 GCA_031556755.1 Bacteroidales bacterium
GGATAATAATAAAACGACGGAAGTAAATAAAAAACAACTGTAATTAGTCTCTCACTTTAACAGACTCATCGAAGAAAATAAAATATTTTTACAAAATGACCTTAGATTAGACGATGTTGCGCGCATGATGCTGACCAATCGAACTTATATTTCACGAATGATTAACGAGGAATTTAATTGTTCTTTCTCCGATTTCATCAATGCTAAACGTATAAAATATGCTCAGGACCTGATACTTTCCAGTCAACATCTGACACAAGAGCAAATAGCAGAACAATCGGGATTTTCGAACAACACTTCTTTCTGCCGGATTTTCAAACAACACACCAAAACAACATTCAAGGAATGGCAAAAGAAAAACACCCTGCAATAAATTTACCTTTCAATATATTTTTGATATTTCAACAAGTATTTTTTTACAATTAAGCAATTTATATATACGATTTTATAAGAAATTGCAAATTTTACAACCGTAACTTTGCCCTCCTTTTATTGTTTTAAAATAAAATCACGGTATATTTATGTTATATTATTTTCTTTTATTACTGCCTTGCTTTGCTTGTCTTTTTTGGACAATCGCTTTACTAGTTAGGAAAAAGACAAATTACCGTTCTCAAAACATCTGGATTGTATGTATGATTAGTTTATCTATCAGTACTTATATCTGGAGTATTTTTTATGCCGGAGTAGAAGATTATATTACTTTTTGCAAACTAGATTCAATTGAAGGTTTTACGACTATATTATTCTTTTCGTTAGTATTTTTTTATTTGAAAGCAATAACCGACAAACGTCCTTTCGATTACAAAGAATATCTGTGGTTACTTCCGGCAATTCTCATAGGAGGATCCTCCGTCTTGCTTTGTTTTGCAATGGACGATAAGCAAACGACTAGCTATATGCATGAAATAATAACACAGAAAGGAAAAGTACAGGTTTTCAACGAACCAATTTATCAAGTACATTACCCCATTACGACCCACATATATAACATTACAATATCATTACAAATAATAGGAATCATACTTTATGCGTTTATCCATTTTATCAAAAACAAGAAGCGGTTGAATGTTCCCTTTTTTAATTCGGAGAAAGAACCAATCGGAAATCACCGTTCAATCTTAATCGGATTATTCTGCTTATTATTTCTCTCATTAGTCACATTGGCGGGAGGCCGGTATTATTACAATAGCGAAGTCCCACACACTTCATTTCTTTTTATCTCTTTCAGTGTAATTATCTATTATTTAGGATACAACGTATATCAATCGAAATATACTATTGAAAACATAGCAGATAATCCAAAACAGACAAACAGAAGTACGGACGAAACAGAAGAAAGTCAAAATAAAACGAATGAAAAGATCAGCGCCGAATTAATACCCATATTTGATCGCATCATTAAAGAAGATAAAATATTCTTGCAAAACAATCTTCGTTTAGACGATATAGCACGCGTCATGCGTACCAACAGAACTTATATTTCCCGTATGATCAACGAAGAATACGGATGCTCCTTTTCCGATCTCATTAATCGTAAACGAATTGAGTATGCCCAGGAATTAATGCGTTCCAACCAAAATCTGACACAAGAACAAATCTGTGAACAATCCGGCATTCTCTATCCATCGTCTTTCAGCAAGATATTCAAACAACATACCGGAATGACATTCAGAGAATGGCAAAAGAGAAACTTAACCTCTTAAAGTTTACGATTTATCATTTTTTTGTTGTTTTGTCAAGTATTTTTTAATATTTGATAAAAGTTATATACGATTTACAAAGGACTTATCCCCTCTCCGTCTCTACTTTTGTTCGTTTTTTTAAGATACCATTACTTCTTGATTTTTATTAGAAGAAATCAAAATTATTTGCCCCTTAAATTATTCTGGAGTCAGTTTATGTGATTCCATTTCAAAAAGGAAGAAGCGTGTAAAAGATTTGCAATTCATAAATAAAACAAACAACTAAATAAAAGATAACGTATGATAGACTTCAGTCTCTTAAAGGAACGTACGATTTGTTACGATCTTGAAGGTTTTAAACCATTAACAATCAATGCGGATCTTCTGAAATCATCTGGTATTGATTATCCAATAACAAAATCCGTAGATAAAGAATTGATTGCCGGTTCGGAATGGTATCAGGCACTATTTAAAAACAGAACATTAACACCTCCTAAAAGCTATCAGGAAGTGATATGTGATCCGAACGAGGGACTTGAGATACATAATTATACGGGAATCTGCCCAACCAACGTCCTGGAGGTTTCTCCTTCCGGAGGTTCATGTGTCGCAGGTTGTCAATATTGTTTGGTTACAGATGGCAAACACGTAAAAGGGATTGACTTATATACCAATTACGCGGAAAAAGTAGCTGCTTCTTTGGAAAGGAACAAAGACCGCTCTATTTTTTATTACTTTTCTCCCAAAACGGAAGCTTTCTCCGAAACCCATCTGTTCAACGGACTGGCGCACGACATTATGCGCACATTTGTATCTCATTATAAAAAACATCCGGATTCGAAGGTACGCATTTTCATCGCATCCAAAGGAGGCCCCGCTCATTTTGGAGTAAAACACAACGGAGAAGACCTTTTTGATATTATGGCGCAAATTCCCGATAAGATACAGGTAAACGGAAGTGTCGGAATTATGCCGCAATACTTAAGAGACATACTCGAACCAAATGTGGCAAGCATTGCCGAACGTATGGAAACCCTGAAAGAATGTCGCAAACGTGGTATCTGGGCGGAATCCGTCCTTTGCCAACCTTTATATTTACCTTATTTAAACAGAGAAACCATTACGGAATATATCAAGACCCTGGCTGATGCAGGTGTTAAAAACATCAAACCGGAATTTTTCACGGCTGAAGTCCGCAATTTAGTCCTCGTAGCACAATATATCAACCATTTCGATCCTGATAAAATCGGAGAATTTTTTCACCCCTACCTGAACGAAAATAATCTTACCCATATCAAACAACGTTCCCGAATTGCGCCTGACCGCAAAGTTTGCGCCGAAAAATTAGCATTGATCCGCGAAATAGCCAGTGCACACGGAATCACCATCAGCATTTGTAACTGGGTGAAAAGAGAAGTAGGCAGCGCCGCCGAATGGGTGAAAACGATAGATAAAGAATCTGCGGCCAACGGGTACCGTTGCTTAGGTTATCAAACGAAATTATTTGATAAATAAGACTTAATGGTTGATATAAAAAAAACATATACGGAATTTTGTCAAACCAAAGTTCCGTATTTCAGGCAATACACGCATGATTTACCTTTAATCATGACGTTTGAAACCTATTCCAAGACGAAAGAATTAGGACGGATATTAAATAAAGCGATTCACCATCTCGTCGAAAATTATCTCCGGTTTTCCGGAGTAATGCAATTATCCGACAGGGATTTACAGATTCTTGAAATCTGTAATAAATATCCTTTTCGTATTGGTACTTATCGTACGGACTTTGTGATCGACACCGATAACCGGATTAAAATTATAGAGGCTACTACCCGTCTGCCGTTAAACGGATATATAAATTTTGTTTTTTCCAGCCGGATTGGGGAAGAATTGACTCAAGATTTAGGCTTAAACACCGTAAAACAGGAAACTGACCATTTTTTGGATTTCCTGCAAAATGATTTCCTGCAAAAAGGGAAAGTCACGGTTATTAAAGGAAATGAACGAATGGGAGACTTTAAACTCTATTCAGAACTTTTTCCAACCGCCGGAATAGACTTTAACGTCATTGATATATCGGACTTAAAAACAAACGATACTCGTTTGGAAAATGCCCTGGTAATAGAAGAACTTTCATTGGGTGAAATACGAAATCTTCCCAATACGCTGATAGAAGAACTGACAGCCGCCGGAATTTTTAATGACTTCAGGAATTTATTATTGGTTCATAATAAGCGATTTTTCGAACTAATCACCGATTCTGATTTCCTGAGCCAGGCATTAACGAAGGAAGAACAAGCCAGTTTAAGTGAGTTTACCATCCCAACCTACACCCTGCAAAATCATCCGGACAAATTCGAAGTGGCGAAACTCAATAAAGAGGCTTGGATTTTAAAACCCTGTTCATTTGGGAAAAGCGAAGGAATTACCGCCGGATGCGTTACTCCGGCTGAAGAATGGGAAGAACTGTTGAATTCGGAAAACCTGCATGATTGGGTGTTACAACCAATGATACCCCAACGAAAATTCAAAGGAACCATCGGAGATGAAATACGGGATGATTATGTGGCCGGAACATTCTTGTTTTTCGACGACCATTATTTCGGACCTGGCATATATCGTGCTTCATCGCATGTAGTCACAAATGTAAAAGATGACAGAAAATTGGCTCAGGTAGTAGCCAATGGCCAAATACCGGATTTTTTAAGGGATAATATTATATAGGACGAATGAAGATACTCGTTACAGGAGCCGCCGGATTCATCGGTTTTTATTTAGTGAAAAAACTG
>JAVBSK010000362.1:0-3843 GCA_031556755.1 Bacteroidales bacterium
ACTATTTTCACCCCTTTTTCATTGATTATCCGGGCAGCTTCTCCGGCGCTTTCCAAATCAGTCACTCTGATTCCGGAAAGAATTTCAGCTTCGGTTTCATTAGGTGTTATCATGTATAATTTTTCAAAAAGAAAAGCGTTCAGTTCATTTGCCGGTGCCGGATTGAGAATAATTTTCAATCCTTTTGAAAAAGCATTTTTTGCGACATATTCTACGGTATCCAATGGAGTTTCCAATTGCATCAGCACAATACTTCCGGAAGCTATTTCGTCCATAGCCTCATCAATATTTTCCGGTGAAAGAGACGCATTTGCTCCGGAAGCAACTACAATACAATTTTCTCCGGAATCATCTACCGAAATCAAAGCAACTCCGGAAGGATTCGTATTATCGGAAAACACATACCGGGTATTGATTCCTTCTACCTGATAAGCTTCCAGTGATTGTTTCCCGAAAATATCATTTCCTACCTTGGAGATAAAAGAAACATTTCCTCCAAGACGGGCTACCGCAACGGCTTGATTAGCTCCTTTCCCCCCTTGATTCATAAAAAAACTGCCACCAAGTATCGTTTCTCCGGGTACCGGTAATCGATTGGTTTTGACAACCATGTCGGTATTAGAACTTCCTACTACTACAATCTTTTTCATTTTGTTTTATTTATGCGAATCAGGAGTTGAAATCAAAAGACTACGGAATAATAAATTTAACTACTGATGCGCGTATTATTAATATATATTGTTAGTTAATCAGTTTCTGAGGTGTATTCATGTATTTATCGACTGCCGGATCTTCCTTTGCTTCAGGAGTATTCATAACCGGCATAGGGATATAATAAGATCCTGTCATATTTTCGATTTCTTGGACAGATAATTTGTTTTTATTAAAAGTTAAATCAAATTCGAAACTCATTTTTCCCGGAGAGTCTACCAAAAAATTAACTACCCAAATATTATTATACAACATGCCATACAAGTCGTGTATTTTTTCCGGAGTTTATTTCAGTCGTTGACCAAAATGGTGTCCTCCGAGATTTACAAGAGGAATATCTCCTGACGACCAAATACGTGTACCATCGGCGGCATCGTATTTTACCCAACTATCGACCACAAAGAAGTCTTTACAAGAATTCGGCAATTGATCTTTATAAAGGGTGAATGGAACACCTCCATTCGTTGCTAAAGGATCTTGACAATCTTTTGGGAAAGGGAATTTTGCGTAAAATACTTCAGGAGATTGAGATGAAATCCTATCAAAAGATATCTTGACTCTCGTTCGCGGAATTTCCTTGAATATTTCAACACGACGAGTGAGATGTTTAAGCCTTGAATGATTCATTTCCTGAGATATTATCCAGGAATAAGGAGTTTCCTTTACAGTTGCTCTACCTTTGGGTTTTGCCCAGATTTCCTCAGTAATTTCTTTCATTTTTTTGACTCTTCTTTCATCATCCAGATGCATATAGATATCTCCTTGAGACCAGCGATCATTATCCTTTATATTCAACACCATGAAATCTGCAAGTCCTTCGGTGAAAAGCGGATGACTCATTCCTTTCCATGTAGCGGAAGTTACCCAATTATTTTTATCGAATGTCAACACAGGAACATCAGTAGTGTTATTTTTTATTTCAGGTATATAGAGGGTATATGATTGAGCCGGCATATCTTTTACCCAGAACCAGGCTTCTGTTCCTTCTGAAAGTGGAACTCTGGTTGTATTCAAATCTTTATCTACTACCCAACGCCAAACCGTTTCACCTTCTTTGAACAAAGGACAGAACGTATTTGTTTTTGCGTCTCTGACCGATTGATAATTAGTACCTCTGAATCCTACGGCATCCAGTTTCACCCATCCGGTATAAGAAACTGAAGCCGTGTTTACGACATATATCCCGGCATTCATATTGGTAAATTTATTCCGAGCTTGCTGTGCCAGTAAATATCTCGCACGTTCCCAAGAACGGTATGCAAAACCTGCTTTTTCGTTGATTTGTCCCTGAGTAAAAAGTGTATAAGGATGTTCTGAAGTTTCATTGGATCCGAAAGTATGTTCAAAATAGCGACAAATGAGTTGATTAATTGTTTTGGCTTCCTCCTTCGTTTCGCCGGATAATTCACCCCAGAAAGGAGAATTAATGGCTTTCTCAAATTGAACTGCTTGACGTGCAGTTTGTAATTCGCGTGGCATAGCCGCCGCTCCAAACGACCACCAATCCTGCCATTCTCCTTCAAAAGTTTTGATCTTATCCCCAATTTTTTTCTCGATTCGCGCCATTGCCTGATCTGTTGTCGTCATCCGGAGTGCGGGTTTCAATTCCATTTTATTCCATTGTTTGATAAAGTCAAGTAGCTGTGGCATCGGTCCGTCATTGTCGCATCTCCATTCGTTGGTAAAAGCTATTGTCAGAAAAGGATAATTATAGCCTTTGCTGCGTAAATCTTCTAATCTTTTGATACAAACTTCATGAGCTTTTCGCATGGATGCTTCGTCAGTCAGAAGAAGATCGCCGACGCGTGGCCAGGAAGTTTCCGTATTGGCATATTCCCGTTGTTGAATCCGCCATTCGTGTTCGGCAAAAAACAAATAGCCTTGCCAGTAGGGATAACCCGCCCAGACCAACATTTTGCGATTGTCAGGCATTTTCCACCAGAAAGCAGTAGGCAGTTCAAAAGGGGAACCTCCCCAATGCGGATTGATTCCTGTCCAGATATAATTTACATTTTTATCAAGTAGTTTTAACGCAGCAGCGCGGGGAAAGCCATTTACATCATGCTGTATTCCTGACTTGATATTCAGTTTGTTATAAATATCCCCAGGAATCCAATTAGTCATTTCATTCCATTGATCTTTATTGATAAACGGATGGATGTGAAATGGCATCGCATTGACAGCAATCTGTTCGTTTTTTATCATTCTCAACATATCGTTCCGACGACTCTCGGGTACGTTTTTCCACCAGATGTAAAAAGGGTCTAATGCTTCCACAGTCCAGTAAAAGCGATTTTCCGGAGTTTCTTTTTCTGTTCTTAATGCCAAATCTAAAGCGACATCAAGGAAACGTTTATGCAAATCAATTGCCACTACCGGATGATCGGTATATCCGTAATCCGTATGTGTACTGTGAACAATATCAATGTATTCGTAACCCAGCGTATCCCGGCCGGCAATATGTTGTTCGTTTACATTTGAGGAAGGTTGATGATTGCATCCTGCAAATAACAGGACAGAGATTATAAATACAATTATTATTCTCATACCTAAATAATATTATGCCACTAAGGCGCGAAGACAAAAAAATTAAATTCGTTAATCATTATCAATTCCTAAAACAAGATAACCGTTCGCCGGTAATTTCACGCTATAATCAGCCTTTGTAATGGGTTGTTCCATCTTTCCGGTCAAAAGATTTATTGGTGTTTGTTCTAATCGGATACCGGTGTTATTCAGATTTACGGAGATCGTTTCCTCCTTATGCTGGAAATTAAAAATAACCAGAGCAGCAACATTTCCGACTTTGTTACTTCGTTTGAAAGCAAGGAACTTTTTGTCATCATTTGTCGGTATACATGTACGTTGCCCTACCGGATCCAATGCCGCATGACTGTTTTGCATTCGGATCATGTCATAAAATTTTTTCTGATCTTCTTGCGGCCAGTTGTTAAGAATAAACTGGGCAATATATTCCCGGTGATGATCTCCATAATGGTTGATCAGAATGGTGCCAAAAGTCGCCAGACACGCCATTTCAAAAAGACGTTCTTCGTTACTTGCCTCAATTTCCCACATAGGCGGAGTTACAGTTACTCCGTTCAGCGCACAAGCTACATCACGATAAGCTTT
>JAVBSK010000323.1:0-5070 GCA_031556755.1 Bacteroidales bacterium
AAGTGCGCATCGGGCCTTCCATCAATTGCGCTCCCACCCAATATTGGTAATAAGCCAACCATTCTTCACTTAATGCCCCATTTAACATTTTAATAAGTTCTTTGACATCAAGTCCGTTGATAATTTTTACTCCTTCTTTTCCCATAATGGTTAATGATTTTAATTAATAATAAGTATTATGAACACAAAATATTGATAGCTTTTTTTATATGTGAGTAGTAGGAATTTTATTTACATAACAGAAACAGACTGATACATTTATAATTAAAACAATAGAACTTGTAAAAAAGTTCGGTTTTTTAAACTGAAAAAAGTATTTGATCGGAGTTTTTGGAATTGAGAATTTTTATATGAATGCATCTTTTTATTAATCACACTTATTAAATCGCTATTTTTATCTAAGTTTGCAGATAAAAATCGAAGATATGATAAGTTATTTGCAGGTAGAAGGATTGACCAAAAGTTTCGGAGATCTGACTCTTTTTCAAAATATATCATTTGGAATATCAGAAGGACAACGTATAGGTTTGATTGCCAGGAATGGTTCAGGAAAAACTACTTTATTAAATATGCTGGCAGGAAAAGAAGAAAGAGATTCAGGGAATATCGTTTTCCGGAAAGATCTGCGCATCGGTTATTTGAATCAGGATCCACAATATCCGGCCGAGTTTTCTGTACTGGAGGCTTGTTTTCAATCGGAAAACGATGTTGTTCAACTGATCGCCGAGTATGAACAGGCTTTGATTTCCGGAGATCATCATCGATTGGATGATTTATTCGCCAGGATGGATCACTTGAAAGCCTGGGACTATGAACAACGAGCCAAACAAATTCTATCAATCCTTAAAATAAAGAACTTTAATCAGAAAATAGGTGAGTTGTCAGGAGGACAACTTAAACGGGTTGCATTGGCGAATGTACTGATTTCCGAACCTGATATTCTGATATTGGATGAACCGACCAATCACCTTGATTTGGAAATGACAGAATGGTTGGAAAAATACCTGATCCGTAACAACACAACGCTTTTGATGGTTACACATGATCGTTATTTCCTGGATCGTGTTTGTTCTGAAATCATAGAAATAGATGATTTACAACTTTTCCAATACAAAGGAAATTATAGTTACTACCTCGAAAAAAGACAAGAAAGAATTGATGCCCGGAATGTTGAACTGGAGAGAACCGCAAATCTTTTCAGAAAAGAGTTGGATTGGATGCGTCGTCAACCGCAGGCGCGCGCTACCAAGGCTAAAGCCCGTATACATTCGTTCTATGAGATGGAGGATAAACTGAAAAAAGAAAGAGCGGACGATAATGTGAGATTGGAAGTAAAATCTTCTTATATCGGGAATAAAATCTTTGAAGCAAAGCATCTTTACAAGTCTTTTCTCCAGCTGAAAATAGTTGAAGATTTCAATTACACTTTTGCACGATACGAAAAGATGGGTATTGTGGGAAATAACGGAACCGGAAAAAGTACGTTCATCAAAATGCTGATAGGAGAGGTGCAGCCCGACAAAGGAGGATTCGATATCGGAGATACCGTAAATTTTGGCTATTACAGTCAGGATGGCTTGAATTTCGACGAAAACATGAAAGTAATTGATGTTGTCAGGGATATCGCAGAAGTGATTGATTTGGGCGCAGGGAACAAACTCTCGGCTTCTCAGTTTTTACAACATTTTCTGTTTGCTCCGGAGAAGCAATACAATTACGTCCATAAACTGAGCGGAGGAGAAAAACGACGGTTGTATTTGTGTACGGTATTGATCAGGAATCCGAATTTCCTGGTGCTTGATGAGCCTACGAATGACCTGGATATTATTACGTTGAATGTCTTAGAGGACTATCTGGTGAATTTCAGGGGATGTGTAATCGTTGTGTCTCACGACCGTTATTTTATGGATAAAGTGGTTGACCATATACTTGTTTTTAACGGTAATGCGGATATTAAAGACTTTCCCGGTAATTATTCCCGCTACAGAGAATATAAAGAAAGTCTGGATGCGGAAACAAAAGAAGTTGTCAAACAATTGCAAAACAAGGAAAAAGAATTTCAGAAACCCAATAAGGTTCAAGAAAATAAAAAGTTATCATACAAAGAAAATAAAGAATTTGAGTCTTTAGAAACGGAAATTCCAATACTGGAAGCGGAGAAAGAGCAACTAGAAAAAGAACTTTCCTCAGGAAACTTACCGATGGAAAAACTGTTGGAGAAATCGCATCGCATCGGTATTTTACTCGAAGAAATAGATACTAAAACGATGAGATGGCTGGAATTAAGTGAGTTGGCTAATTAGAGAATATACAGGGATTTCCTTTTCGAAGCTATAGCTTTCATTCTCGTAATTGATTCGACAACAGAAATGCTCTAATCCGTTACTGACTATTAAAAATGAAACTTTCAGTGTCATATTATATCTGACGATTTGTTCAAAAGTGTTTTGGGTGATCCTGACAAGGGGAGATTTATATTCAATGGCTACGATGGGATGCAAAAGCCTATTATACAAAACTGTATCACAACGTCTTTTTACATTTCCGATTGTTATTCCTACTTCATTGGCCAACAAGGCTTCCGGATAGTTTTTATATTCGATCAGGTAATTGACAAAATGTTGCCGTACGTACTCTTCCTGAGTTAACCTGACAAATTGTTTTCTGAGCCTGTCGAAAACATAATCCTTCCCCTTTTGTTTTTTTATTTTCAATTCAAAGGGAGGAAGATTCAATCCGGACATAATTATGTGTCTTTATTTTTTATTAAATTTGCTTCAAAATTACGGAAATAATCATGAAAACAAAGCAGGAGATTGTAGAAAATTGGTTACCAAGGTATACAAAAAGAGCGTTGGTTGATTTTGATAAGTATATTTTACTTACAAATTTCAGTAAATATGTGGAAATATTTGCAGAACACCACAATGTGCCGATTGTAGGAAAGGATGCCAATATGCCCAATGCTTCGGCTGAAGGAATCACTATCATCAATTTTGGAATGGGAAGTGCTAATGCCGCTACTATCATGGATCTGTTAGGTGCAGTTCATCCCAAAGCCGTACTGTTTCTTGGAAAATGCGGAGGAATAAAAAAGCAGAATTCCCTGGGAGACTACATCTTACCGATTGCCGCCATCAGAGGAGAAGGAACATCTAATGATTATTTTCCACAGGAAGTACCTTCTTTGCCGTCATTCAATCTGATGAGAGCTGTTTCTACCGCTATTCGTAATCATGGGAAAGATTACTGGACAGGAACCATTTATACAACCAATCGAAGAGTTTGGGAATACGATGACCGTTTTAAGGAATATCTTCAATATATCAGGGTAATGGGCATTGACATGGAGACAGCAACGCTTTTTACTGTCGGCTTTGCCAATCAGATTCCTACGGGAGCGCTTTTGTTAGTCAGCGATCAACCGATGATTTCGACGGGAATTAAAACTTCGAAGAGCGATATGCATGTAACAAATAATTTTGTAGAAGAGCATGTACACATCGGGATAGAGTCATTGACTAATATTATAGAAAAGAAACAAACGGTAAAACACTTAAGATTTGAATGGTAATCGTATGGCAAGAGAACTGACTTATGAAGAAATCAGAGGCGGAATAATGAATCATAGATTCATGCCTGTTTACATGTTCCAGGGAGAGGAACCTTATTTTATTGATCAATTAACTGACTTATTGATAGAGCGTGTGCTGACTGATTCCGAACGGGACTTTAACCAGACTCTGGTATATGGATCCGATGTTGATGTAGCTACAGTGATTTCTGCCGCCAAACGTTTTCCTATGATGTCGGAACGCCAGTTGGTGGTTGTGAAAGAAGCTCAGAATCTTAAAAATATAGAAGAATTGGTACATTATGTGAAATATCCCCAACCATCAACTGTTTTAGTTTTGAACTATAAATACGGTAAGTTGGATGGAAGAAAAAAACTGGCGGGAGAAATTGCTAAAGTAGGGATATTGTTCGATTCCCAGAAAATATATGAAAATAAGATACCTTCATTCATCACTCAGTATTTACAATCGAAACAAGTGACAATTGACCTGAAATCCGCACAAATGATGACGGATTCATTGGGAAATAACCTGAGTAAACTGACGAATGAACTGGATAAACTGATTATTTCTCTTCCTGAAAATCCCACCCAACGCAGAGTTACATCCGAATTAATCGAAAGAAATATAGGAATAAGTAAAGACTTCAATAACTTTGAATTACAATCAGCATTGGCCGCGAAAGACGTCTTGAAAGCCAATCGGATCATCAAGTATTTTGAGCAGAATCCGAAATCGAATCCAATGGTAGTGACGCTTACTGTTTTATATAATTTCTTCTCTAATCTGATGATCTGTCATTACTCGAAAGACAAGTCGGAGCCAACTTTGATGGCCTTACTGGGATTTCGCTTTAATATCCAGGTTGCAGATTATATGAAAGCCCTGTCGCGTTATAATGCAACCAAGACGATGAATACAATTACCTTGTTGCGTGAGTTTGATGCCAAGTTGAAAGGTTTTGCAAGTGCATCCGTTCCGGAAGGTGAACTTTTAAAAGAGTTGGTATTCAAGATTATGCACTGATAAAAAATTATTCGATATTTTTTCTGACTTTTCTCAAGAAAACGGCCATTTCGTCAGCATCTTTTTTCTCTATGATTTCCAATAAATGAGCCAGTTCTTTCCGGATCAATTCCATTTGTCCGGAAGTGTATGGATTGAAAAGAATTTCTGATAGCAGATAATCGTCTTCCGACAACAAGCCTTGAGCGATATTCATGTGTTTTTTGAAAGTGGTTCCCGGAGCTTCCTGATGCTTCATGACCGAGGCGAAAACCAACGTGGAGGCGAAAGGTATAGATAACGAATAAGCGATTGTTTGGTCATGTTTTTCAAATGAATATTCAAATATATTCAGTTTCAGAGAATGATATAAATCTTTGAAAAAAACTTTTCCCATGTGATTGGATTCTGAGATGATGATGGCATTGTGTGAAGATAAATCACTCAGATTCGCAAATGTAGGTCCAAACATCGGATGTGTGGAAACAAA
>JAVBSK010000047.1:0-5582 GCA_031556755.1 Bacteroidales bacterium
TAAAGTAAAAGTATTCGGTTTCATGTCTTTGATTTTCGCTTACGTGGTTTTTTCTCACGTTATGGGAAGTTTGGTAACAATACTTTAATCAATCGAGAAAGAGTTCAAATTCAAAATATGTGTAAAATGTTAATAGTGTAACGGGCATGCGGTTCGTGAGACTGGCATTTTTTTATGGAGAAGATTCTTCTTCGAGTTTTAGTGGTTATTTCTTTTGCCACGAAGACTCGAAGACTCTAAGGAGTTGACCCTTAAAAATTTGAAGGGTTCGTGGCAAGATTCAGTATTTCCTGTAACTTCGTTTGACTACTTTATCTTCATTACTACTCCACTCTGCGCCCAACGGGCGCTTCCTTTGTAAGCAGTAGCCCATGGCTACTGTAAAGAAATCCTATCTCAACCATGCCTGCATCGCAGGCTTCTAAAGACACTTCCGATGGAAGCTAATATCAGTAGAGACAGTCATCAAATACAGCAGCTTAGAGCTACTGCTTACATGGGAGGCGTTCTCCGAACGCGATAGCCAAAATTCTTGTTTGCTAAATCTTAGCAAGTCTGTTGCGAAATTGATTCACATTTAATAAAGGAAATGCATTTTCTATGAATATTCAAGACCTCCGGTCTATTCATTATATCAGACTTTCGTTAATTAAGTTTTAGAGCCTTGAGTAGCCTACGTTTTTATTTGATGAATGTATATTGAAGATTCTTCTTTCCTCTGACAACGAAGTAGGTTCTATACAATGAACTCTACTATCATTTTTTTGAAAATGTACCCAATAGATTTCCCATTAATTCTGGTGAAGATAGTATCTTTGCGCCTATGAAAACTGAGAATCAAACAACAAACCTATTATTCAATCTGGGGATCGATAACCTGAACGAGATGCAGATTGTGACTCAAGATGCGATTATTAATAAACAAAATATATTGTTATTATCTCCTACCGGTTCGGGAAAAACACTCGCATTCCTATTGCCTATCCTCCGATTGTTGAGGGAAGATACGAAAAATGTACAATGCCTGGTCATTGTACCCTCAAGAGAATTGGCTATTCAAATAGAGCAAGTCTGGAAAAAAATGGGAACAAAATTCAAAGTAAATGTATGTTATGGCGGACATTCAATTGATACTGAATTAAAAAATTTAAGCATCCCTCCTGCTCTTCTCATTGGAACTCCCGGACGCCTGACCGACCATCTGAAACGAAAATCTTTTGATACAAGCTCTATCAAAACGTTAGTTTTAGATGAATTTGACAAATCGTTGCAATTGGGTTTTCAGGAGGAAATGAGTACAATCATCGGCCAACTACCCAATTTGCAAAAAAAGGTGCTGCTTTCGGCTACTTCAGATATAGAAATTCCTGAATTTGTAAAGATAGAATCTCCTGTAATTCTTGATTATATACAAGAAGAGAAAAAGGAGACACTTTCCATTAAACTTGTTTCATCTCCAGAAAAAGACAAAATTGATTCTTTGTTCCATCTTATATGTTCACTTGATTCAGAACCTGCACTTATTTTTTGTAATCATAGGGAGGTTACGGAGCGTATCAGTAATTCATTGAACAGTAAAGGAATACAGACCGGTTATTATCATGGAGGAATGGATCAGGATGATCGGGAGAGAATCTTAATCCAATTTAGAAATGGCAGTTTAAATTATTTGGTAACAACCGATTTGGCTGCCAGAGGACTGGATATTCCTGATATGAATCACGTAATACATTATCATCTTCCGACAAAAGAAACTGAATTTGTTCATCGTAACGGGCGAACAGCTCGTATGAATGCTTCCGGAACAACCTATATTATACAATTCGCAGAAGATAAAATGCCGGAATATATTTCAAACGACCTGGATATTTTAAAAATAACAACAGGGAAGCCACTGCCAAATCGTCCTGAATACCAAACGATCTATGTGAGTGGAGGCAAGAAAAATAAATTGAATAAGAGTGATATTGTCGGCTTCTTTATACAAAAAGGAAAACTTAATAAATCTGATCTGGGATTGATTGAAGTAAAAGATTTTACTTCTTTTGTTGCAGTTCGTATATCCGCCATAAAAATGCTGATGGCTAATATCAGAGATGAAAAGATGAAGGGCAGGAAATATAAGATCGAAGTGGCAAGGAATATCATAAAAAGTCAATAAGAGTCCATAAAAACCAAGTAATGAACTCAAAAACTTATTATTGGAAATAAGCAAGATAATAACTTGCTTTTCGTGTTAGTAATAGGCGTAATTATAGATAGAATAAAATCTTTCCTATAAAAGATCTATATATTCTTTTTGTTTTTGAAAATAAGCCTTTCGCTGCATTTCTCCGCTTCTTGACACTAAAATCGAATGACGAATCAGGGACTCAATCCATCTTTGACAATGGGCGCAAGCATCCGGTTCCAGACTGGAAATATAATTAAGATCATATAAACCAACTGAACATATCTGATATTTTTCCCCTTTTAAATACGAATAACTGGTGTCAAAAATAATAGGAGAAATATACATGTAAACATCTTGTCCTGACGATTTAAATTTCCCTGAGATACTCGCTTGTTCAATCTCATTCATCATACTATTTAGTTCTTCCTTGATCAACTTCAGAGAAAAATCATCTATTAAATTTAATTTTTTGATGTAAGAAATATTTTTTACGAAAGAACCAAACGTATGTTCATCCCATATAAAATTGGTTTTTATCTTTTCCGATTCATACAAACACTCTTTTTGAATAACCATAACATCTTCAGGAAGTTCGAATTCGGAAAAAGTTTGTTGATATGAACCAACCATCTGCTGGAACATCATCTTAAATATCCTGAACTTTGTCAATTGCTCATATTTAAGAAAAAATGAATTGGGGAGTACATTGGAAGCATTGTAATACACCGCTTCTTCATCACTCTCAAAACGAATATAAGCATTTTTAATTTTCTGTATCACAGAAACATAGTCTCTCAAAGGACTTGGATTATGAGCAGAAACAGATACCGAGAATTTAGAAAAGTCCCTGGTATTGGAGAAAATAATATTATCTAAAGAAAAATTTAACTTATGTGTTATTTTAACCGCTTCTTCCAATGAAAATGGAATTTCACCCCTCAGCCTCCTATAAGCGGCTTCTTTACTCATAGGAAGAATATTTATTAGTAAATCAACTGAATTAATTTCTTGAGGAGTTTTTTGTTTAATTATATCAATTAACTCTCTGTGTATTGAATTCATTTTAACCTGTATATATGTAAAATTAAATAGTGTGATTGGTATTAAATAAAGCACCTTTTGGATGCTTGAGAACAAGTTGATTCCAGAACAACAAATAAAAAAGAAAAAAGTTTATTTTTCTGAGAATATTTTACTCAAATAATAAGTTTTATTTTTCTTTTAGATCTAATTCATACTGAATTAGATCTAAAACCAAAGATATATTCACTTGATTTATACCGGTATTCATGATATCAGGGAGATCCGTTAAAAACAACTCAAGAAACTTTTTATATGAATTTGAAAGTTGCGTCACTGATTTCTTATAACAGATAACAGCTTGTTTTATATTTTTCATTGCCAAGTAAGTATGCCCCATATTCAAGTAATCATGAACATCCGGATTAAGACTCAATATTCTGTTGTAATAATCCAAAGCTTGTTGATATTTACCGGTAAGAAAAGCACACCAGGCGATTGGTCTCCATGCCTTACTTCCGTCTTTATCCAGATATTCAACCTTGAAATAACATTTCAAGGCTTCCGTATAATTCTTTAATTCCAAAAAACAATGACCTATATTCAATTGAACAGATAAATTATCAGGATTATGTTGTTCTGCTTTCCTGTAATAAATCAAAGAATTCTCTGGCATTTTCAATATCCGATAGCAAGATGCTATTTTTTTGATTGTCCAGGAATTGGAAGGATGTAGTGATTCTGCCGACAAATAATCCTCTAACGCTTCTTTAATCAAACCGTTCATTTGTTTGCAATAAGCTCTTTTCTGGTAAAGGACCGCATTATCCGGCTCCTTTTGTAAGAGGATATCAAAAATCTCCAATGCTTCCGAATAATGGCTTTTACTGAAGTAGTACTCCCCTATCACCTGTAAATCCGCATGATTGATAATCAGATTTTGTATTTTTTTCGCCTGGAAAAACTCCTTCTTATCTTCAAAAATATCATAAAATTCCATCCGTCTCGGATGAAGTTTAAAAAATCTGTATAAATCTCGAATATATTGGTTTGTAATATTATGAATATTCTTTTCCGGATCAGGTAGTTCCGTCTTCTGCATTTCTTTGATTGCAGATGTTTCCGAGGAAAATTGTCCGGATACCATTGTCCGAATAGATTCCGGCATCTGTTTCATACTGAGGTAAAAAGAGTATTTATCAGAATTACATAAGATGGATGAGTCCAAAACCATTGTCGACAATTCATTGAATTCCGGTTTTCCGGATAGCGTCATGAACTCGGAATGTGATACCGTAAATGGCAAGAACCAGTTTGAAATATCATTAAAGAATGGAAATGATTTCAGATGAGCAAAAGAAGAATGCATAACATCTGCACCTTCCATTTGTAACTCAGAGAACTCCTGAAGTTTATTACTCAGACCAGATTCTTCTATTATATCTTTCCATTCCGGATTCTTTTCTTCCATACCCGAGTCAGACATCAAATCATCCAATTTTATTTTTTTACTCAAAATCGGACTTATTTTCATCATTTCCGGCAAAATTTCTTCATTTATTTTGCGGGTAATTCTTTCCGTGTCTTTACTTAGTATAAATTGACGAATAATGTTCTCTATACTCTTTATGAAAAATCTCTCCTCAGACAATTCTCTCAACCTGTTTTGAAATTCCGGATACAAATACAATCTTCCATCATATTGCTTCAAAACCAATAAGGTTCCGACAATAGCTCTTTGTCGTATTTCCTCATTAGGATGTTTACAATTATCCAACAAGAGCTCTATTTTTGATTCATCAAAAAACTCCAACAGGCTCAACGTCAGAGCAGATATAATCAAACACTGTCCGGTTAACGGACTCATTTGACTGGAAAGAAACGACATTATATTCCCCTTATCTGCAACTGATAAATGATCGCTTAACCAGATGTAATCGAATATATTTTTAATGACCTCTTCTGATTCTTTTTTCAGGTGAAGAGTCTGTGAATTCGTCTCCGCCAGTAAACTATTCAATGCCTGTCGGGAAGCAATCTCTTCCAAATAAGAAGTCAGTGTTTTCAGATCAGGTGCAACCGGATGATGTAGAAGCATCCTTTTCTTATCAAGATAATAGCTTGACGAATTCTTCAGTTCTATCTGAGCCCTGACCATATCCGAAAGCTTATATGCGGAACGAAACAAAGCTGTATAAACTTTTTCTTGTTGCGGATCTTCCGTGCCTCCTGCAAAATAATTCAACATCGATTTATAGGTAGATTCTGTTTCGATCAATTGTTCTTTTAACTGCCAGTTTTGCAGGCTGTCGATCCAGGCATACAGTGTATCCAAGGCTTTTTTTAATTGAAGTTGTTCCAATGAATCATTCACTTCATATATTTGCTT
>JAVBSK010000065.1:0-7277 GCA_031556755.1 Bacteroidales bacterium
ATCTCCCCAAGTAGTCATGATAATTGCTGTTACAGAGAAAATTATATAAACTATAGTTGGCAGGTTAAACTTAAATTTTCCTATTGTTTCCGGAATAAAAATACAGCACAAGTATGATAAAGCTATCAGAAAGAGATAAACTAAAATAAATAAACGCAGGTCAGAAATCGTTGTCTTTATTTTAACTATGCTTCGTTTGAATTTATTGTTAAAGGAACTATTCATTATTCGGTATTAACTTTGATCATCAATAATAACTTCCCAAAGGTATAAAAAATAGAACTTCCACCCAATTGGAAGATTCGTTTCCCGCTTTACTTTCTCGATTTTTTCTGAAATCCAAATAATTTTTGATTTTGATAAAATTTTTCAAAAAAAATATGTATTGATTTATTTATTTGTATATTTTTGCACTGAATTTGTATAAATATTCAAAAAAAGATGAAGAAGGAGAGATTAATTGAAGTTAAAAGAATAATCAAAGAACAGGAAATTTGTAATCAGGAAGATTTACAGAATATTCTGAGGGAAAAAGGATTTGAGGTTACTCAAGCCACGCTATCAAGAGATATTAAACAATTAAAAATCGTTAAGTCTCCCAATGAAAAAGGAGATTATGTATATATTTTACCGCAGGAGAATATTTATACAACTAAGATGCAAAAAGAGGAACAGCCTCATTATGGCATTGCCTCGGTAGAATTTTCCGGACAATTGGCTGTTCTTAAAACCCGTCCGGGGTATGCTTCAGGAATAGCTTCCGACATAGATAATCAGGTTTCTTATGAAATATTGGGTACTATTGCCGGAGATGATACCGTATTGATTATTCCAAGAGAAGGAGTTACAAGAGAGGAGGTTTTAAAATTTTTATCAGAAATTGTATTATTAAAATGAATGAAAGTAATGGTGAATAAATTATTCATTGTTTTATTTTCTTAATTATTTTCATTATTTCACAAAAAGGGATGGAAATCGAAGTTGTCGTTGCAAATGAGAGTCACATTCAATACGTGCAGGTTATATTAGATACAATAGAAGCTGCCGCAAAAGTACGGGGAACCGGTATCGCTAAGCGTACTCCGGAATATATTGAACAAAAGATGCGTGAGGGAAAGGCTATTATCGCCCTGGCGGGAGAAGATTTTGCCGGTTTTTGTTATATCGAAACTTGGGGTAATAAGCAATATGTCGCTAACTCAGGTTTGATTGTGGTCGATGAATTTCGTGGACATGGATTGGCCAAACGGATCAAACAAAAATCTTTCGAGTTATCAAGGCAAATGTTTCCGGATGCTAAACTATTCGGATTGACTTCCGGAGCAGCCGTGATGAAAATCAATACGGAGTTAGGATATGTTCCTGTAACCTTTGCCGAATTAACTGATGATGAGGCCTTTTGGAGAGGTTGTCAAGGTTGTGTGAATTCAGATGTACTGGAAAGGACAGGACGCCGTTATTGTATTTGTACGGCTATGTTATATGATCCGGAAAAAGAAAAACATGGAAAAGAAAAAAATATCTAAAAATATAAATATAAAAACAATGAAAAAGGAAAAAGTAGTGTTGGCATTCAGCGGAGGATTGGATACTTCGTTTTGCGCCATGTATCTTTCGCAAGAGAAAGGTTATGAAGTATATACCGCCATTGCCAATACCGGTGGTTTCGATGAGGAAGAATTGAAGAAAATAGAAGAGCGGGCGTATAAACTCGGAGCAGTGAAGCATGTCGCTATTGATGTGACCCAGGAATATTACGAAAAAAGTATCAAGTATATGGTGTTCGGAAACGTGTTGCGCAACGGAACATATCCGATTTCTGTCAGTTCGGAACGTATTTTCCAGGCGATGGCTATCATTAATTATGCCAAAGAAATAGGGGCGGATTACGTGGCGCATGGGAGCACCGGCGCCGGAAACGATCAGGTACGTTTTGACTTGACTTTTGAAGTATTGGCTCCTCAAATCAAGATACTGACCCCGACACGCGACATGACCCTGACGCGTGAATATGAAATCAATTACCTGAAACAACATGGTTATGAGGCTGATTTTACGAAAATGGAATATTCCATTAACAAAGGGTTGTGGGGAACCAGCATCGGTGGAAAGGAAACATTGAAGTCGGAGCAAACCTTGCCAGAAAAAGCATATCCTTCCCAATTGGAAGAAAAAGAGGAAGTTACGTTGATCATCGGTTTCGATAAAGGAGAAATTGTTTCCGTCAATGGAAAAATATACGGCGATAAAGTGAAAGCGATACAGGCTGTGGAAGCCATCGGCTCGCGATATGCCATCGGACGCGACATGCATATCGGCGACACAATTATCGGCATCAAGGGACGTGTGGGATTTGAGGCTGCGGGACCTTTGTTGATCATTAATGCGCACAAGATGTTAGAGAAGCATACGCTGACCAAGTGGCAACAATATTGGAAAGATCAGATAAGTACATGGTATGGCATGTTCCTGCATGAAGCTCAATATCTTGACCCTGTGATGCGGGATATTGAGGCTTTTTTGAGTAATTCACAACGCAATGTAACCGGAATTGTTACCATCAAATTACGTCCATATAGCTATACTTTAGTTGGAGTGGAAAGTGATTTCGACCTGATGAAAGCCGATTTCGGAGAATATGGTGAAATGAATAAAGCCTGGACAGCCGAAGACGCCAAGGGTTTTACCACAATATTGGGAATGCCGACAAAAATCTATTTTAACGTTCAGGAGAAAAATAATGCGTCAATGAAATAATATGCAATCGGCACATTAAACAAATAATTGGCTTATTAAATTATGATTAAAACAGGAATTATAGGTGGCGCTGGCTACACGGCCGGAGAATTAATCCGGTTACTGATCAATCATCCGGAGGTGGAAATCGTTTATGTACACAGTACAAGTAATGCAGGAAATAAAATAACCGATGTACACAGTGGATTGATTGGAGAAACGGAATTGACATTTTCCTCCGAACATCCTTTTGACCAAGTGGATGCTCTTTTTCTTTGTTCCGCTCACGGTGACAGTAAAAAATTTATGGACGAAAATGTGATTCCGGAACGGATTAAAATCATAGATCTTTCTACCGATTACAGGAAAGAGAGCGTCGATCATGTTTTCGTTTATGGTTTGCCTGAATTGAATAAAGTAAGGATAAGAAAGGCTTCTTATATCGCTAATCCCGGGTGTTTTGCTACTGCCATTCAATTAGCTATTTTACCATTAGCGGCAAACAATTTACTGAAAAGCGAAGTACATGTCAATGCCATTACTGGTTCTACCGGGGCGGGAGTGAAGCCGTCTTCGACCACTCATTTTAGTTGGAGAGATAATAACATTTCGATATACAAGCCTTTTGAACATCAGCATCTGGGTGAGATTAATCAGTCGTTGAATCAGTTACAAAAAGAGTTCAATCAGTTGGTTAACTTCATTCCGGTTCGGGGTAATTTTTCACGGGGTATTTTTGCTATGGTCTATACCGATTGTGAATTATCATTGGAAGAAGTGAAAGCCTTATACGTTGATTTTTATAAAGAAGCTGCTTTTACATTTATTACGGATAAAAATCCTGATTTGAAGCAAGTGGTAAACACCAATAAATGTGTGCTTTATATAGAAAAACATGGCGATAAAATCCTGATAGTTTCGTTGATTGATAACCTGCTCAAAGGCGCTTCCGGACAGGCGGTGCAGAATTTTAACCTCATGTTCGGTCTGGAAGAAAAAACGGGATTGCATTTGAAACCGAGCGGGTTTTGAGAACTTATAACTTATAACTCAACATGAAACCATTCGAAGTATATCCCCTTTGGCCGATTGAGCCGGTAAAAGCCAAAGGATGCAAAATATATGATAAAGCCGGCAATGAGTATCTGGATTTTTATGGCGGACACGCGGTCATTTCCATAGGTCATTCTCATCCTTATTATGTGAAAATGCTGACGGAACAACTGAATAATATCGCCTTTTATTCTAACTCCGTATTGAATTCTCTTCAGAACCAATATGCGGAGAAACTGGGGAAAATGTCTGGATATGAAAGTTATTCCGTTTTCATGGTCAATTCGGGGGCGGAAGCCAACGAAAACGCTCTGAAATTAGCATCTTTCCATAATGGCAGAAAAAAAGTCGTTGCATTCAGGCAGGCGTTTCACGGACGTACTGCTGCTGCCGTCAGCGTGACGGATATTCCTAAATATTTAGCTCCTGTCAATCAAAATATGGAAGTTATTTTTCTTCCTTTTAATGATATTGATGCTGTTAAAAAAGCATTGGAGCCGGGAGATATTTCTTCTGTTATTATTGAGGGAATACAAGGAATAGGGGGGATACAGGTACCTGATATGTCGTTTTTGCAGGAATTATATGAAATTTGTAAGGAGACAGGAACAGTCCTGATTCTGGACGAGATTCAATCGGGTTACGGACGTACCGGAAAGTTTTTTGCACATCAGTATGCTGGTATCAGTCCGGATATTATTACCATCGCTAAGGGAATGGGAAATGGATTCCCGGTTTCCGGAGTAATTATTTCTCCTGAATTTGAAGCTGTTCACGGACAACTCGGAACCACTTTCGGAGGAAATCACCTGGCTTGTGCTGCCGCTATTGCCGTGCTGGATGTGATGAAAGAAGAAAAGTTGATTGAAAATGCATGTATTGTCGGAAATTTCTTGATGGAAGAGCTGAAAAAATTTCCTCAAATCAAAGAAGTTCGTGGTAACGGATTAATGATAGGCTTGGAGTTTGAACAAGCCATTAAACAGATGAGGGATAAATTGTTGTTTGAACAGAAGGTATTTACAGGAGCAACCGGAACGAACGTTTTTCGTTTACTTCCGCCTTTGTCTTTGTCAATGGACGAAGCAAAAGAATTTTTGATAAGATTTGGTAATGTGATTATCTGAGTATGCGAATTGATTTAATTGTGAGATTATTCTGCGCCTAAAAATGACTCATGCTTATGGAAAAAGAAATTTATCGGAGGAAACATTCTTTGGAAGATTATTTATGGATTAGCTTGTTATCGTTGATCGTATTGATTCCAAATCTGTATCTTGTTTTTGCAGGATCCGACCTGTCCGGTAGTATCATCAATAAAATAGCTTATTTGATGATTTCCATTGTTGTATTTTTAATCCCATCCCTTTTTCTTAAGGCGCGTACTTTCTTTTTATTCCAAGGCATATTTGTATTGCTTGCGCCAATTGAGATCGCTCATATTTATCAAAGTAAAATGCCGGTAACAGCCGGTTTCCTGATGACAATCCTGGATACGAATTTCGGAGAGGCTTGGGAGTTGTTATCTTCATTAAGATGGATTGTTGCCGGACTGCTTCTACTCTGGATATTTTACTTTGTTGTTGTATTCAAAAAAATTAAAAATGAGTTTATCCTGAAAAGTAAATCTCTAAGAATATATTTTTTATCAGGAATCCTGATCTTTGTTCTTTTGGGAATGGGTTATTTCTATCGGTTGGCAAGAAATACTTCCGACGATAAAAGGGCGGTTTTCTCGAAGACCGTAGAATATTTCAGAATGAAATTTGATAAAATTTATCCTTGCGATATCCTAATTAAGTTAAATAAAGTATTTGTGGATAAAAAAATGATTGCAGAAAAAAGTGAATTATTGAAAAATTTTTATTTTCATGCTGTAAAAACCGATACTATTCCCGAAAGAGAAATTTATATTTTTGTGATAGGAGAGACGGCAAGATTCGATAATTTTTCACTCAACGGTTATTCAAAACCGACTTCTCCGTTACTGGAAAAACAAAAAAATCTGATTTCTTATACAGACTTTTATTCAGAAGCAAACGTAACCAGTTTTAGCCTGCCATTTTTATTAACAAAGGCTACTACAAAAAATGCAAACCTCAGACAATCCGAAAAGACTTTTGTCGATGCATTTAAAGAAGCCGGTTTTAAAACTTACTGGATCGCGAATCAAAGTGCTGGCAATCAATTTGTACGTAGAATTTCAAAAGATGCTGACGAAGAGTTTTTTACTACGGTGGATTTTGATGCCAATGAAAATTATGATGAAAAATTATGGGTATATTTAGATGAAGTGCTGAATCGTAATGATCGGAAAGTCTTGATTATCTTGCATACTTTGGGAAGTCATTTCCGTTACAATTTCCGTTATCCATCCTCCTTTAATATCTTCCATCCGAGTTTTGAAGGGACTTTTGATTATGGGAGTATCACTAAGGAAAACAAAGAGAAACTGATCAATACTTATGATAACTCAATTCTTTATACCGATTACTTTTTAGCCCATACTATTCAGAAAATAGATAGTTTACAGTCTGTCAGTGCTTTGGTTTATACCTCCGATCATGGAGAAAACCTGTATGATACATCCGATAATATTGCGCTTCATGCCAATGTTATTACTACAAAGTATGATTTTCATGTTCCTCTGTTTATCTGGACTTCCGACCGTTATCGAGACCAATATTCTGAAAAAACTGCTGCTCTACAAAATAATAAAGATAAGAAATTGAATTCATCAGTTCTATTCTATTCCATGTTGGATATGGCAGGAATAACTTTCCCTGGGCAACGTATGGAGAAAAGTATTGCTTCCGGAGCTTTGCAAGCAGATTCTATCCGGTATTTTTTCAACTTAAATGAAGAAATAATGAAAGCGCCGGAATAAAAGGGAATAAAAGAGATTCCCATTGTTGAACAGTTGAGTGTCAATCAACACTCAACTGTTTATTTAACAATAAATTGTTGCTGATTCGTTTTTTGAGAGAAAAGATGTATGACCTGATCCAACTGTTTTCTTCCTCGTTTTTTCCTTTGCTTTTCCCCAGTAATTCTTTAGATTCCTCCGCATATTTCAAAGCAGTTTCCAGATCGTCCTGCATTTCGGAAGCGATAGCCAGGTTATTTGCAATTAGGGATTTGTTTTTTTCGTTTTTTTCTATTGCATAAGCTTCTTTCCATTTCTCTCCGGCTTCTTTCCAATTGTTTGCTTTTGAGAAAGCGATTGCTTCTTTCATCTTGGATGTATGATTGGTATAAAGTATTCTGTTTTCCCTTTTCCAGCAAGGAATAAAGTATGGAACGGCCTTTTCTGCAATATAAGCTGCCGCTTCTTTGACCAAATAATTGGGAATAAGGTCATACATCTGAACGGAGTCACAATATATATTTGAATTGAAATATAAAGTGTCTTGTAAGACAAAAGAGTAAGAGGGAGTTTCGTTTCCTTTGAAGTAGACACTACAAGACATTTTGACGTCTGTTGTCGT
>JAVBSK010000213.1:0-4946 GCA_031556755.1 Bacteroidales bacterium
GAACTCACGTTAGATTAGAGCTGGCTTCTTATCAAAACTTGTCGCAGATTCCAAGTCCAATGAGGAGCCTTAACACAAATTATGCAGTGGGGACTACTGCGGGAGAGGCAAATGTAACTCCTACGGGAGCCGCCGTCTACCAGATTCCGGTTCATGTGATGCCGGGAACGGGAGGTGTACAGCCAAACATATCAGTAAATTACAACAGTCAGTCGGGAAATGGTTTAGTCGGTTATGGTTGGAACTTGAATGCAGTATCTGCCATTACTCGTGTCGGAAAAACAAATTATCATGATGGAACAGTTGATGTTCCTAAATTGGATGCTACAGATAACTTGATGATGGATGGGCAACGGTTAATGAAGGTATCAGGAATAAATTTTGCCTTTGGTGCAATATATAGTGCTGAAATAGAAACATATAATAATATTGAAGTTGTAAATGTGGGCGCTCCTTATATGAGTTTCAGAATAAAAAATAAAGAAGGGTGGACTTTAGACTATGGTTCTTCCAATGATTCTTATATTAAACCCAAAGATGGGTCGACAGCTTACGCATGGCTGTTGAAAAAGGCGACCGACCCGAACGGTAATTAAATGACGTATACCTACGACAATGATCCCGGAACAGGAGAATTCCGGTTGAAACAGATCGATTATACCGGGAATGATCCTGCAGGATTGCAACCCTACAACAAGATTGAGTTTTTCTATGAAACAAGAACCGATTCATCAACCACCTATATTGCAGGAAAATCAGTGAAACAAAGCGTGATACTCAAACGCATCAAATGCAGTTCTTCCGGTTCCACAATCAGGGAATATCGCTTCAATTATTATTTCGACGGATTTTATTCCAAACTCACCGAAATCGAAGAATACGGACAGTATGGATTGAGGTATAATTCTACTATAGTGGATTGGGGGGATTATTATGGAATTTCGAATCAAGGAAAACAATATAACAGTTCTTTATCTGAAAATCGTGCCGGAACATATCCCATATTTGCAGATTTTGATGGAGATGGAAAAACGGATTTCATTACATATCAGGAAAAAAGCTCTTATACGTCTTTCGATGTAGCGACTTTATATTTATCTTCTCGTTCAAGCTCCAATAATGTTTCTTTTGTGAAAAAATGCACCCTATCTTTAATTGCAAATTTTCAAGGTTTGCTGACAGCTGATATAAATGGAGATGGGAAAATGGACATTGTAATAATATCTTCTGTATCAAATGGATATAAGTATGAATATTATGTATTCAATGGTACTAATTTTGTAAATGCCAATAAAAATTTTACAACCAATGGGAAGACAGGTATTGTTGGCGACTTTAACGGTGATGGAAAGATGGAGATATTGGTTAAAGAAACCCAAAAAGTTTTTAATGAAAACGGAACAGAAATAGCTTCCGGAGGCATTGACAATTGGGGAGCAGAGTATGTTTATTGTTTTTCCAACAATCGTTATTTATGTGATTTTAATGGTAATGGAAAAACAGATATTTTGGTAATGAATAACACTTCGTGTTGGGTCTATGAGTTGTCAGGGAGTGTGTTTGCTAAATTAACATCATTTTCTTCTACTGATTTAAAAAATTCACAATTCCCTTATTTGGGGGATTTTAATGGTGATGGAAAAACAGATATTTTGATCCAAGAAAATAACCTGTCCGTCAATTCAATACTTATCTCAACTGGTACAACATTAAAAAAACAAAATATTCCTGCTATAAATACTTATGGAGCCAAACTTTTTGTTGGAAATTATAACCGAGATCCACAATCGGATATTTTATTTTTGTACTCTGATAATAATAAAATAAAAATAACAACAGGCTTTTTTAATGGTACTAGTTTTAGTCTAAATTCTACTTATTCTACTATTATGGTGCCTGTAGATACGTATATGCCTCATGTTCCTTATGAGCAACAAGCCGCTTTCTATTCAATTGGAGATTTTGATGGAGATGGGAGAACCGATTTTTGTTTTTCAAGATATATAGATCGTTATTTCATGCATACATTTACCGATAATCAAAACACATTAGCCAGAATGATCAGAAACGGCATGAACCAGTCATTTTCGTTTACCTACCAACCGCTATCCGATGCAACCTGCTATATGTCTTCCGCCATTTCAACGATATTTCCGGTATACAAAGTTCAACCGGCATTAAATGTTGTCAATTCTCTTTTGAATCTAACTGGTAATATCAATGATACGTTAAACTATTCTTACAAAAATGCTCTTGTCCATAAACAAGGTAAAGGTTTCCTGGGATTCGAAGAAATTAAAATGAAAAATTATCAGCAAAACAAAGAAATAACCACCCAATACGAATATAATACCTCGTATTATAATGTTTATCTTGTTAAACAAACACTAACGACCTTATCGGGAGATTCTATTTCAAGGACTACTTTTCAAAATAATTATTTTGTTTCATCGGGAACAAAAGTGATCTATCCTTATATCAGCAGCAAGGAAACCGTTGATCATCTGATAGGATTGAAAAACAAAAAAGAATATTGTTATTCTTCCACAAACAATGGACATCCGGATAAGATAACGGAAACACAAGGTAATTTGATCACGGAAACCGTCAATACCTGGGAGGCGAAGAACAGTACGTTCAGAAACCGCCTGACCAGGCAGGTGGTTACCCACAGAGGAGCAGGAAATCCCTTTTCCAGAACGGATGTTTTCAGTTATGACGACAAAGCGCGCCTGACCTCAAAAACAGCGTTTTGGGGACATTCAAAAGCCGTAACCACCTCTTTGAGTCATTACGATCCTTTCGGGAATCCCCGGACAATCGTGACTTCGGCCGCAGGTCTGCCCACAAAAACGAGAAGCTCCGACTTTGATGTGACCGGGCGTTTCGAAGTGAGACAGACGGATGAGTTGGGCAATGTTTCCTATGCACAATACGACTCGAAAACCGGTTTGTTGAGTGAATCGAAAGACATCGCCGGACTTTCGTCTTACTACCAATATGATGGTTTCGGTCGCCTGGCGCGCGAACAAACACCTATCGATGTAATAACTTATACCCAACTATGGGATAACACTGTTTCCGATGGCTTATTCGTCATTAATGTCAATTCCCAAACAAAAGGAATCCAATCCACATGGTATGACAAAATAGCCAGGGAGGTCAAAAAACAGGAACAAGGATTCTCTGGTTTGGTTATTACGGAAAAAGAATATGATTCGAAAGGAAGACTCTATAAAGAATACCTGCCCGGCTACGGCGCTAAAAGTGAGCAATTCATCGAATACGCCTATGATATTTACGGGCGCATCAGGACAGAAAGCAATATCGGAAGGACTACCTCCTATCAATATGCCGGATTAACGTCATCGGTTACGACTCCCGACGGAAAAACAAGTTCAAAAAAGTTGAACAGTTCGGGCTTATTGGAAAGTTCGACCGATGCGATGGGAAATACAGTAATCTACGAATACAACAGCCTTGGAAAACCGGTGATGACCACGGCTTCCGGAATCTCTTCCCATATCTCTTACGATGACCGCGGCTACCAGCGGGCGTTGAAGGATGCCAACCTCGCGGATTCTGTCAGGTACGACTACGACGCCTACGGGCAGTTGACTTCTCAAACCAACGCCCGCGGACAGGTCACTACATTTCAATACGATGTTGCCGGAAGGATGGTCTCCCAGGTTTCCCCAGAAAGGACGCTTTCTTATCATTATGTCACATCCGGCAATGGGATAGGTCAATTGCAAGAGATAAAGGAAGGAAATGTCACTGTTCAATCGATTGCTTATAATTATTTGGGACTACCCATATCTGTAACCGAAAAAATCGACAATACAGATTATACGACTTCTTACAGTTACAACGCACATGGACTATTGCAGGAAAAACAGTCTCCTTCGGGTTTGAGAGTTTCTTACCTATACGACAAAGGGCAACTTATTTCAATGTATAATGCCGAAAACAATGTTTTGTTGTGGCAAGCCGATGCTGTCAATGCCAGGGGACAGATAACAGAAAGTTCTCTTGGCAACGGATTAAAACGAGTCTCCGGTTATGACACTTATCATCTACCGAACCAGATACTTCTTAAAAACGGAGCTTCGGTTATCGATCGGGTGAATTATTTGTTTAATCCGCTCACAGGCAACCTCACTCAACGGAACGACATGACGCTCGGAAGAAATGAAATTTTCGGTTATGACAACCTGAATAGATTGGATTCTGTGACCTTGAATGGAGGAACAAGTCTGAGTATGAATTATTTCCCTAATGGAAATATTCAAACAAAATCGGATGTCGGTACTTATCAATATGAAAATGAGAATCATGCTGTTTCCGGAATCATTGATAAATCTTTGGGATATAGTCCAAAAGCATTGGATTTCACCAATACCTCTTATAATCGGGTTTCTACCATTACCGAATCCGGTTCTGTTGTGAAGAAAATGAATCTGTACTATGGATCGGACAATCAACGTCGAAAAACCCAATATTATGAAAATTCGGTATTGAAGAAAACGATGTATTATCTGGGTAACTACGAAAAAGAAGTACCGGCAGGCGGTGTTGTAAAAGAATATGATTACATTTACACGCCGGAAGGATTGTCGGCTATCGCCATCAAGACCAACGGCATACGGTCTTTCTATTATACGCAAACCGATCATTTGGGTAGTATCCGTGTGGTGACCACTGAATCGAAAGCCATACAAACCCGTTATCATTATGATGCCTGGGGAAAACAAACGCTTTATTCCGGTACAAGCATCACGAATCGCGGATATATCGGAGAAGAGCACCTGCCCGAGTTTGGTTTGATCAACCTCAATGCCCGTCTTTACGATCCTGTACTCGGCCGCTTCCTGGGCGTAGATCCCTATGTACAGGAGCCGGGATTCAGTCAGAGCTTTAACAGGTACGGATATTGTATCAATAAT
>JAVBSK010000302.1:0-8200 GCA_031556755.1 Bacteroidales bacterium
CGCATGCTTCATAATCATGAGGTCCCCAGTTCAATCCTGGGTCGCGCTACTAAAAAAGCAGTTACAAAATGTAGCTGCTTTTTTTTATTTTTTCAATATTCAAACATTCCGTATTCACTCTCTATAAGCAGACTTTTTTTGTTTGAAGCCTCCACAAAACCTACAATCTGAGCTTCAATTCCATAGGACAGGGAAATATCAATAACCTCCTGAGCGAATTCACGAGGAAGATAAATCTCCATTCGGTGCCCCATATTGAAGACTTTATACATTTCTTTCCAATCCGTTCCCGATTGTTGCTGAATCAGTTTGAAAAGCGGCGGAACCGGAAACATATTATTTTTGACAACCTTAAGATTTTCCACAAAATGTAGGATTTTTGTTTGAGCTCCTCCTGAGCAATGAACCATTCCATGTACTTCAGAACGCATTTGATCCAATATGGATTTGATCACTGGAGCATATGTACGCGTAGGGGAAAGCACTAATTTTCCCGCATCAATTCCCAGTTCCTCAATCACATCTGTCAGTCTCATATTTCCGGAATAAACAAGTTCTCCGGGGACAGCAGTATCATAACTTTCCGGGTATTTAGTCGCCAGATAATGAGCGAAAACATCATGACGCGCAGAAGTCAGTCCATTACTGCCCATTCCACCATTATATCCTGTTTCATAATTTGCCTGTCCGTAAGAAGACAAGCCGACAATAACGTCTCCTGCCTGGATATTTGCATTATCTATCACATCGGAACGTTTCATCCGGCAAGTAACCGTACTGTCCACGATAATAGTCCGGACAACATCCCCAACATCGGCGGTTTCTCCTCCTGTAGGATAAATATTCACACCCAACCTTCTTAGGTCTTCACATAATTCATTCGTCCCATTGATAATGGCAGAGAGTACCTCCCCGGGTATCAAATATTTATTTCTACCTATCGTTGAAGAAAGTAAAATGTTATCAACAGCACCGATACAAAGTAAATCATCAACATTCATGATCAATGCATCCTGTGCAATTCCTTTCCAGACAGATAAATCTTCCGTTTCTTTCCAGTAAATATAAGCCAACGAAGATTTGGTACCTGCTCCATCCGCATGCATCACGTTGCAGTATTCAGAATCTCCCCCTAATATATCCGGGATTATTTTACAAAAAGCATTAGGAAATATTCCTTTGTCAATATTTTTAATAGCATTATGGACATCTTCTTTAGACGCCGAAACGCCTCTTTGATTATAACGTTGATCAGACATATATTTTTCAATTGAGGAAGACAAAAGTAATGAAAAAGATTTAATATTATTTGCAGAGTTGAAGTAATCGTTCCGCTTCAACAGAATCATATCCGAGAGACTTGGCTTTTTCTATATCCTTCATAGCCGATTTTTTCTCGTAATGAACTAATTTGATTCTCGCCCTCAGAATATATAAGTACGAGTTATCCGGCTGCAAACTAATGGCTTTATTCACATCAGACATAGCCCTGGAGTTTTTTCCTGTAAAAAAATACAGTTCTGCTCTTCCGGCATACACATCAGCATTGTCATCTGTTTTTTCCATCAGGAAGGCATATATTTTTTCCGCTTCTTCATATTCTTTCCTAAGTTTACACAGGGAAGCGATTCCGAGCCTGCCTTTCAGTGTATTGGGATTTATTTCTACAATTTTCTCAAAATCAGATTGCGCTAATGAAAAATTCCTGACTTGCAAGTATAAAAGTCCTCTCTCATAAAGTGCGTCTTCATCCTTATCGTCAATCAGAAGCAGTGATGTATAATCAGTAATGGCATTCTCAGGCTGTTGCAGTTCTACATAAAGAGATGCTCTATTTGACAGCAAGGTCGTATTTTCAGGAGCCCGGCTCAATGCTGCGGTATAAGAAATCAGCGCGTCTTCTTTCTTACCCGCTCTCCGCTGAATAGTACCCAGATTAGAAAGCAATAAGACATTACGTGGATTGGCTGGTTCTTCCTTCAATGCCTCTTTCAAGACATCCATCGCCGCTTGTAAATCCTTTTTCTCCATACAAACGAAAGAAGAATCAATAAGCTCATCATATGTTTGGGCTGGAATTACCTGACACACAAACAATAAGGTGAGAAACAAAATAATTTTCATAGTTTAACACTGTTATAATTTACACAAGAACAAACGACACAAACCTCATGAACAACCGAAAAATACGATCATTGCACATAGATTTGTGTCGCCTGAAACAAAAAAGGAATTGATTTTAACTCGTTATTAAAGATTGAGAAATCAATTTATAGCCTTTTCCGTGAATATTAAGGATTTCTATTGTTTCATCCGATTTCAATAACTTACGAAGTTTAGTGATATATACATCCATACTCCGGGCATTGAAATAATCATCACTTCCCCATATCGTTTTCAGCGCATAATTGCGTTCCAGGACATCATTGGCATGTGCACACAAGAGAGCTAACAAATCGCATTCTTTCGTTGTCAATTTAGTTGACTCCTTTTTGCTATCATTGGAAAGAGTTTGCTTCTTAGTATCGAAAACAAAATCTCCGATTTTATAAAATGCAATTTCTTTAGAAGATTTCTTGCCACTGACTCTCCGAAGAATAGCCTCCATGCGAAGCAACAATTCTTCCATACTGAATGGTTTCGTTAAATAGTCGTCAGCGCCCGACCTGAAACCTTCCAAAATATCCTCTTTCATCACTTTTGCTGTCAGAAAAATGATTGGGATTTCCGCATTTAAAGCCCGTATTTCCTGCGCTACGGTAAATCCATCTTTTTTGGGCATCATTACGTCCAACAAGCAAATATTATACTGTCCTTTGGGAAAAGCCTTGGATCCTAACTCTCCATTGGGGAATAAATCCACTTCATATCCACGAAGTTGAAGGTACTCTCTTAACAACATTCCTAAATTTTCATCGTCTTCACACATGAAGACCTTTATTTTCTCTTCCATTGTATAAATTATCTTTTTATATAGGGTAGCATTATTATAAACTTTGTTCCCACGTTCAACTCACTTTCAACTTTAATCTGCGCTCCGTGTTCATCTACAATTTTCTTAACATAAGCCAATCCCAATCCGAAACCCTTAACGTCGTGTTTGTTACCGGTAGACACTCGGTAAAAACGTTCGAATATTCGCTTGAGATTTTCCTTTTTAATGCCTATTCCATTATCCTGAATACTGATACATAAAAAATTTCCCTTATTATAAGTTCTTGTTTTCAGCAATAAGGGTATATCCTCTCTCCTGTACTTCACTGCATTTTCCATCAAATTGAACAACACATTAGTAAAGTGTACTTCGTCGACAAAAATGGCAGATTCAAGTGCTTCCAGATCCGCTTCCAATTTTCCACCATGTTTCTCAACTCGCAATGCAAAGGTTTTGGCGATATTGGCCAATAAATCATTTGCATCCATTTCTTTTTGCTTGAGTTTGGTTTTCTTGGATTCATGCAACGACATTTGCAATACTTTTTCCACCAAAAAGCCCAAGCGCTTTGTTTCGTCCTGAATAATTCCGGAAATATGATTGAACATCTGAGGCGACTTCGACAATTCCGAATCTTTCAGCATCTGAGAAGCCAAAGAAATTGTGGAAACCGGAGTTTTTAACTCATGTGTCATGTTGTTTATAAAATCATTCTTCATTTCCGATAGCTTTTTCTGTCTAAATACGACATACATCGTAAACACAAAAACCGCTAAGAAGACAAACGTAAATCCAAAAGACGGGGCTAAGAACTTAATCGATTTAAACAAAAATTCTTTCTTTGTTGGAAAATAAATCTGCACTGAATACAGTCTTCCCGGAGGATCCTTTGGAAACAATATCTGGGAATACACCGCATTGCCCTCTGTTTGCTTTTCATCAAAATAAAGACTTCTGTAAACAACATTTCCTTTTCCGTCCACGATTCCGAAACGGTACGGCAACTCCAATCCGTTATTTAACAATTCTGATCTGAGATAAGCGTCCAAACGACTGAAATTGATCCGTTCCTCTATCGGCTTCATATTTGCATTAGACAAGCCTCTTGATATCACTTCATTCAACCGGCTTTTGTAATACAACATCCTCTCTTGCATTGCATTCTGCAATTCCTGGGATTTCGCAACCAAACTACCGGTTTTTCCCTGGCTCGGTGCGAGCAACAAGGATTGATTCGTCCTGTTTTTTGAAGACTCTCCTTTCAAGGACTCTCCCAGTTGTAAACCGGGAATATTAAGTTCAATCTTTTCAACAGCGTCAATATCAAGACCCCCTAACTGATTAAGAGATTTCATTTCCTCTTGAAAATACTCATTTGTTTCGTCCAATTCCAAATTCTTCGAAACCTGATACAAAGTTCTTTTAACGGCCTCTTCAAATTCATTGTTTCTTGCGTCCAACAAAATATGAAGATAGCTATATTGTAAATACAATAGGCTTCCGAAAGAAAAAATCATTGCGCATGCAATTAACCAAATTGCCGACTTTTTCATACTTATCTTTAAATAGTAATTTGAACAGCAAAGATAATAATAAGAACTAATTTTTGTCTATTTTTCTATATAATTAATAAAAAAAAACAAAATATATCTTTAGATGTTAAATTTAAGATATAGAAACAGATATATCTTAAGTTGAAACCTGTAAACAGGTACAAATCAAATCATTCCTTTTTTCGATCAGGAGAGGGGGGGGGCATAGAAACGAAAGAGGCTGAAGCACATACACTCCAACCTCTTTTTTTTCGCTGATTTACAAAAAACAGTTATTATTCTACGTCAGATGTGGATTCTACAGCCTGAACAGCCGGTTTTTCCACAACTTCATCTGCTTTCTTCCTTGAACGACGAGTTTTGACTGATTTTTTAGAAACTTTGTCTTTCAACATATTTTCATTGTAGTCCACCAACTCAATAAAACACATGGCAGCATTATCACCCAAACGGTTTCCTGTTTTGATGATCCGGGTATATCCTCCCGGGCGATCACCCACTTTTTGTGATATTTCATTGAATAACTCTGTCACGACATACTTATCCTGAAGATTTTTGAATACAATACGACGGGAATGGGTTGTATCGTCTTTCGCTTTTGTAATAAGAGGTTCTACAAATTTGCGAAGTTCCTTGGCTTTAGGCACGGTCGTAAAAATTCTTTTATGTTTCAACAAAGAGCAAGCCATGTTTGAAATCATAGCATTTCTATGCGTATTCGTACGACCTAAATGATTGATTTTCTTATTGTGTCTCATTACTAATTATCTTTATCTAATTTATATTTGGAGATATCCATACCAAATGTCAACTTGAGATTATCAAGCAATTCATCCAATTCCGTAAGTGATTTCTTACCAAAATTACGGAACTTCAACAAATCGTTTTTCTGATATCTCACAAGTTCTCCCAACGTTTCCACATCTGCAGCTTTCAAACAATTCAAGGCTCTGACAGAAAGATTCATATCAGCCAATCTTGTTTTCAATAACTGACGCATATGAAGAATTTCTTCATCAAACTCCTCATTTACCTCTGTATCTGTCGGCTCCAAATGTATTTTCTCATCAGAGAACAACATAAAGTGATGAATCAAAATTTTTGCAGCTTCTTTCAATGCATCTTTCGGATGAATAGATCCATCTGTTTCAATCTCAAAGACCAACTTTTCATAGTCAGTTTTTTGCTCCACGCGGAAATTTTCTATAGAATATTTCACATTGCGAATCGGAGTAAAGATTGAATCAATAGCAATCCTGTTTATCTCATCATTTTCTGTCCGGTTTTCATCGGAAGGAACATAGCCACGCCCTTTATTGATAGCAAGCTCGATAGTAAAACTTGCATTTTTATCAAGTCTGCAAATCACAAAATCAGGATTCAAGACTTCAAAACTTGACATTTGTTTGCCAATATCCCCGGCTTTGAACACTCCGACACCCGAAATATTAACAATCACTTTTTCTCCTTCCACATCATCCAGCACTCGTTTGAATCTTACTTTCTTCAGGTTAAGAATAATATTAGTAACATCTTCCATAACCCCAGGAATAGTAGAAAACTCATGCTCTACTCCATCAATCTTGATAGACGTAACGGCAAAACCTTCCAAAGAAGATAAAAGAATTCGGCGAAGAGAATTACCTATTGTAATTCCGTAACCGGGTTCCAACGGACGGAATTCAAATTTCCCGTAATTGTTGTCCGCTTCCAACATTAATACTTTATCGGGTTTTTGAAATGCTAATATCGCCATGGATTCTATTTTATTTAGAATATAATTCTACAATCAATTGCTCTTTGATATTTTCAGGAATATCTGCTCTCTCTGGGATGTGCAGAAATCTAGCGCTCACCGAAGATTGATCCCACTCAATCCAAGCGTATTTGCTATGGTTGAAACCAGACAGGCTATCTCCGATTACTTCCAAAGATTTAGATCTTTCCCGAACACCTACGATTTGTCCCGGTTTGAGAGAATAAGAAGGAATATTCACCACTTTTCCGTCAACAACTATGTGACAGTGATAAACCAACTGACGGGCTCCCGCTCTTGTACGAGCCAATCCCATGCGATAAACGACATTATCCAACCGACATTCCAACAATTGAATAAGCACTTCACCAGTGATTCCTTTGGCTCTTTGTGCTTTTTGAAACAGATTACGGAATTGTTTTTCTAATACTCCATAAGTATATTTAGCTTTCTGTTTCTCACGAAGTTGAATTCCATACTCCGATGTTTTTTTCTTTCTTGTATTACCATGTTGTCCCGGAGGATAATTCTTTTTACTTAGAACTTTATCGGGACCGAAAATTGCTTCTCCGAATTTGCGAGCAATTCTAGTTTTTGGACCAGTATATCTTGCCATTGTTTTATTTTTTTTATTTCCCCGGTCTTTCGAATTTTGTGCAGCCGCGATTACAGAGAGGAGATTTTTGTAATCTATTCACACATAAGAAATCACAAAAGGGAAGAAATCAATTAATTAAACTCTTCTTCTTTTAGGAGGACGACATCCATTGTGCGGAAGTGGAGTAACATCAATAATCTCTGTTACTTCGATTCCGGCTCCGTGAACCGTTCTGATAGCAGATTCGCGACCGTTACCCGGACCTTTTACATACGCTTTTACTTTTCTTAAGCCTAAGTCATAAGCAATTTTCGCACAATCCTGTGCTGCCATTTGAGCTGCATACGGAGTGTTCTTTTTGGAACTCCTGAATCCCATTTTACCAGCAGAAGACCATGATATAACCTGTCCTTCGCTATTAGCAATTGTTACAATAATGTTGTTAAATGAAGAATGAACATGAAGTTGGCCATTAGCATCAACCTTAACTATCCTTTTCTTCGTTGCGACTGTTTTTTTTGCCATTTTTTTTCTAAGTTTTAAGTTTTAAGTTCCATGTTTTAAGTCTAAGTTTGAAACTTGTCAAACGCAAGCCAACTTATAACTTATAACTTACAACTTAACTACACATTACTTCGTAGCTTTTTTCTTGTTAGCAACTGTTTTCTTTCTACCCTTACGTGTACGGGCATTATTTTTGGTACCTTGACCTCTCACGGGTAATCCGATACGGTGACGAACGCCGCGGTAGCAACCGATATCCATCAAACGTTTGATATTCAACTGAACCTCAGAACGAAGATCCCCTTCTACTTTATAATTTGCTCCAATGACTTCACGTACTTTAGCAGCTTGGTCATCTGTCCAATCTTTCACCTTGATATCCCTATCGATACCAGCTTCAGATAAAATTCTGTTTGATGCGTTACGACCGATACCATAGATATAAGTCAACGCACTTTCTCCTCTTTTATTTTGAGGTAAATCTACCCCTACTATTCTTATAGCCATTCTTATTAAAAAATTTCAGCAAAAATAATAAAATTATCCTTGACGTTGTTTATACTTAGGATTTTTCTTGTTAATTACGTACAAACGTCCTTTTCTTCTGACGATTTTACAATCATCAGTGCGTTTTTTTAAAGATGCTCTTACTTTCATATTTTATTTTATTTTTATTTATATCTGAATGAAATTCGTCCTTTTGTCAAGTCGTAAGGTGACATTTCCACTTTCACTTTGTCTCCGGGCAAGATTTTAATATAATGCATTCTCATTTTTCCCGAAATGTGAGCTGTGATTTCGTGTCCGTTTTCCAACTCAACCCTGAACATTGCATTTGATAATGCTTCAACAAT
>JAVBSK010000303.1:0-8347 GCA_031556755.1 Bacteroidales bacterium
AGCTGTTATGAGCGGGCTGACGATTGATGAACAAAGCGGTGTCTGGATAGGGGATTATATATACAAAGATTTAAATAAAGATGGAGTGATTGATACCAAAGATATTGATTTTATAGGTAATCCGGAACCTAAATTTACCTATGGTATCGGAAACACATTTACTTATAAGGGTATTGATCTTTCCGTATTTTTAACCGGTTCGTATGGAAATGATGTGGTGAATTATCAACGTCGTTGGTCTGAAAACCCTATGAATAACAGTTCCAATCTGTATGATAAAGCTATTCGATATGCCCGTCTGGGCTTGATAGATCCGAACGGACCGAATGATTACAGGAACGTACAGATTGTTGGCGGAGATGCGGATATGTGTCGCATGCCGCTTTCTACAGCGGCTTCTAATTACGACTTTGCTTTCAGCGACCGTTATGTAGAAGATGGTTCTTATCTCAGGATACAGAATATATCATTGGGTTATACATTCCCTCGACAATGGACAAATAAAATTCATATTCAAACAGCAAAACTATATGTCAATCTACAAAATGTATATACTTTCACCAAGTATACCGGATATGATCCTGAAGTAGGTATTTCATATAGTAACGGAGTTCAATTGAATGGCATTGATTATGGACGTTATCCCTCTCCCCGGGTATATACGTTTGGATTAAACCTTACTTTTTAATTTCTTAATACAATGAAAATATGAAAACAAAAAAATATATATATACATTTTTACTGGCATTTTCGGTATTGCTGACCAGTTGTGATGATTTCCTGGATAATACTCCGAATAATGTGCTGACAAGCGGTAATTTAGGAGAAGAAAATTTCCCTGCGTTAACGGCGTCTCTGTACAATATCGTCTGGGCTGATTTTAACGGACAGTTTTATTATGGTTTGGGAGACGGAGCTTCTTACAACTTGTATGCTCCATACTCAAATTATATCTATCCTTTCGGAGATTTAAGCGTCATCGGAATCACCGGACCTTTGATTGATGCCTGGAAATCATTTTATGTGGTAATTCAACAATCCAATAAAGTAATAATATCAATTAAAGAAAGTTCCGCTTCTGTAGATACTCAGAATCTATATATAGCTGAAGCACGTTTTATGCGTGGTGTGGCCTACTGGTATTTGGTTTCGTTGTGGGGTAATGTGGTTATTTCGGAAGATCCGGCAGAATTAATAATCAATCCGCTTGTAAATACCAATCCCCGGAAAGATGTATATGAATTTGTCATCCGGGATCTGGAATTCGCGGCTAAATATTTACCGGAAACGGCTAAACAATCAGGAAGAATCACCAGATATTCCGCTTTCGGAATGTTATCCCGGATGTATCTGGCATATTCCGGTTTGATTGATAATGAAAGCAATCCCAACGCGGGAACCCGCAATCAGGATTACCTGAACCTGGCGAAAAAAGCCGCTGAAGTGGTAATCGACAAAAGCGCCTATCAATTGATGGACAATTATGCTGATCTTTACAAGATTGAGAATAACAACAATCCCGAATCGATGTTTGCTTTTCAATGGGTGCCCGGTCTTAATAATACTACCGGCTGGGGATACATCAACAACCATCAGGCCTATTTTGCTTACAGTTCCGAAATTACAGGGGACGATGCCGCCTGGGGAGGTTGGACCAGATGTCCCTACGATATGATCAAAGAATATGAAAAGATGGATACGATTCGCCGGAAAGCTACCTGGATAGGATACGGAGATTTTTATCCCGAAATCAATAAAGCCAATGGAGGTTTACTTTCTCAACAAGGCAACGGACAACAATTCCTGAATGTCAAAAAAGGAGTGGTCGGTTCCAATAAAGACAATCCGGGTATCGGCAGAATGAATTCCGCATTGAATACCTATATGCTGCGTTTGGCGGAAGTTTACCTGAATTATGCGGAAGCCATACTGGGTAATAATGCCAGTACGACGGAAGAAGCTGCTCTGAAATACTTCAATAAGGTTCGCGTACGCGCTGGTTTGGGAGAAAAAGCAAGTATTACATATGAAGATATACGCCATGAACGCCGGGTTGAATTCTGTATGGAAGGCCTGTACTGGTATGACTTGGTGAGCCGGGCTTACTATAAGCAACAGGAAGTAATCAATTACATTACGGGACAAAACCGCGGAACAATAACTCCGTTCCTTTTCACAGCTCCCAACGATTTGAAAGTAGACCCTGACAGGGATCCTACGAACAGGGCGATCGGAAATATTACTCCGGCGATCTTTTTACTACCTTATCCTTCGGATGAAGTAATAAAAGACCCGCTTCTGACAGAACCTCCTGTTCCCTATACATTCAGGGAAGATAGAATTACAGATTTATTTGAATAATTTTTAAAATACATTCTGATGAAAAATATAATAAATAAAAGCCTTTGGTTTTTTCAACTTCTTCTGGTATTGTCGATTTTACCTGCCGGATTTACTTCCTGCGATGGGGAAGATGATGCATCAAACGTTCCCATGAATATCTCTGCCGTTTATCTGGAAAATAGGAACTCCGATGTCCCCGACCGCAAAGTGGATTTCGGTCGTATCGGACAAACCTTGCGACTGGAAGGATCCGGATTTACAGGACTGATTAAAGTTTATTTCAACGGACATTCCAATTATTTCAATCCTGTGATGGTAACGGATAATAATATATGGATAAGCATTGCTGCGGAAACGCCAACAATGGATGCTGACCCGCAATATCGCAACACAATCATCCTGGAAAAAAATGGGCTACAATATACGTATCCGTTTGAAATCAGGGCTTCCGCTCCGACGATTACGAATATTTCGCATACGATGCCTCAGACCGGAGATTTAATTACCATTTACGGAACCGGATTGCAGGAAATTATTTCTGTAACCTTTCCCGGAGATATCGTCGTTACCGAAGGTATTACTTCTGATAATGAAGATGGTGAATTCTGTACAGTTACGGTTCCTTCAGGCGTTTCCGGCGATGGCGGATCCATCCTGCTCGTCGGAGCCAACGGAGGCGTTTATTCTCCTGCATATTTCAATTTCAGGAAAGGAATAGTGCATAATTTTGATGATGTGAATAATTACAGTTGGAGCAATGGGGAGATATCCGATAATCTGAGTGACGTTCTTCCGTCAACCGGAACAGGTCCGAAATCCCAGGGAATTTATCGCTCTTTGAATAAAAATGCGAAAACAATGCCGACGTCTGATGCTTCCGTTGATATCACCCGGTATTGGATCAACAATGGAGTATGGCCGACGATTTTGAATAATTCGGTGATTCCGGGAAATACCCCGAGTAGCCAGGTGGCGGTACAAATGGATATTTATGTCGAAGGAGCCTGGAACTCAGGAGATATCCGCTTTGTGGTTGCCGATGGTTCCGGAGCGAACCGCTATTGCATGATTTACGCACCCTGGGAAGACGGTGGAAGCAGGATTCCTTTTGTGAATCCCGGAAGTTGGTTTACGATCACCCTGCCGTTCAGTCAGAGTGTCGATTTTGAAAAAATGGATTTTCAAGGTATTCTGAACGTACTTGCAGGCGTAACTTATAAGCAATCCGGACCCTGGCTCGAAAATGGACCCGTAAACGGCGTACCCGCAGAAGCCACCAATGTCAATGTGTATTTTGATAATATCCGGGTAGTACCTTTAACAACTCCTGCTTACAGCGATTTTGGAGATGAATAATAAATTTTAATACAGATATAAATCATGAAACGAAATATAAAAAATATCATCCGGAATGGCGTACTGTTTATGCTTTACGGGTCTCTCATGTTCGGTCTGAATTCCTGCTATGACGAAAAAATGGAATGGGGAAGAGATCCTTCTTACGGAGAAGTAGACGAATCCGAACTTCCCCTTGAACTGAAAGAAAAAATTGCTCGGTACGAAGCGCTGAACACTTATACCAATTTCATATTGGGAATGGGAATAGACTTAACCCTTTATATGAACGACTCTACATATCGTGGAATTGTCAATGAAAATTTCGACGATATCAGCGTCGGCTATCACATGAAACATGGCGCCATGGTAAATGGGCAAGGCGAGTTAAACTATACCACAGTAGATAAATTGATGGTAGAGTTGGAGAAAGCCGGACTTTCCGTTTATGGACATACTTTGGTTTGGCATACCAATCAGAATGCAAGTTACCTGAACAGTTTGATCGCTCCAGAAGTGATTCCTTCTCCGGGAGAAAGCCAGTTGGATGTGAGTCATCTGGCGGATGGAACTTTTACCGGTTGGAGTCGGAACAATGCTGCCGGAATTACTACCGTGCAAAGCGCCGGAATGAACAATGGTCTAGCCGTCCGCATGGAAACGGCCCAAGCGGGTAACGAATGGGATACTCAGTTGATGAGTCAGGAAATACCTGCCGTCAACGGACACTCTTATGAGATCTCTTTTTATATTCGTTCGGAGGAAGCCGGACAAGGCCGCATGTCTTTTGCAGGAATGTCGAATAACTATCCTTGGGTGAACGGTGCGGCATTGTTCAATACCAGTGGAAGCTGGACGCAGATCACGTACAAAGATTTCAAGGCTACGGCAAATGTGATCAAAATTGCATTTGACCTGGGAAAAGTTCCCGGAGTGTATTATGTGGATATCAACTCTATCAGCGTGATTGACAAAGACGCAGTGCCCACAGAAGTAAATTATGTGGAAAACGGCGGCTTCGAAAGTGGTAATTTCGACAGTTGGAATCCTAAAAACCCGGGGGCAGGAATGACTGTTACCAACGAAGACAAATTTGAAGGTTCCTACTGCGCCAAAATTATCTCAAGTGCGACTTCCGCCAATGCATGGGATCTTCAATTGATAAGTCCGGATGTTATCCTGACTCCAGGTAAGAATTATACATTCTCGTTCTATGTTAAATCGGATATTGCAGGTAAAGGCAGGGTTTCATTTCCCGGACTTCCGAACGAATATCCCTGGATGAACTGGACAGGAACCGGAGCCAGTGAAGCCTTTTTATTGTCACCGAATGCATGGACGCTGATTTCGGTCGATTTCACCAACTTTGCTTATAAAGAAGGAGCTACAAGCATGAAATTAAGTTTCGATATGGGATATCTCTCCAATGTGACTTACTATATTGATGATATAAAAATCGTGGAAAAAACAAGTCAACCGCAAGCAGCTGGCGCTTTGCGGGCAGGACCAATCATCGTCGACAAAACAGCTGAGGAAAAAGCGCAAATCATCGGAAATGCCATGGAAAGCTGGATATCCAAGATGGTCGGACATTACAAGAACCAAGTACATGGTTGGGATGTGGTGAACGAGCCGATGGATGACGCCAAACCGTCTTCCCTGAAGACAGGCAAAGGAAAAACCCTGGCTGCCGATGAATTTTACTGGCAGGATTATCTGGGCAAAGATTATGCGGTGACTGCCTTTAATCTGGCACACCAATATGGAAAAGCCGGAGATAAAATGTTTATCAACGATTACAATCTGGAACAAATTCCCGCCAAATGCGACGGTTTGATCGGATATGTCAATTATATCGAAAGTAAAGGAGCAGTGGTGGATGGAATCGGTACGCAAATGCACATTTCCATCACATCCAATAAAGATGATATCGCTTCGATGTTCCAGAAATTAGCCGCCACAGGTAAATTGATTAAAGTAACCGAATTGGATATCAAAGTCAATACGGCTTCTCCTACGGCGGAGCAATTGGCGCAACAAGCCGATATGTATCAATATGTCGTCGATATGTATATGAAATATATTCCTGAAAATCAACGCTATGGGATCACCGCCTGGTGCGTTTCTGATAATCCGGACGAACATGTCAACTGGATTCCGAATGACGCCCCTTGTCTTTGGAATGATAAATACCAACGTAAACATGCTTACAAAGGATTTGCAGACGGCTTGGCCGGAAAAGATGTGAGCGCTGATTTTTCAGGAGAATTACAATATTAATAGTCCGTGATGGATAAAAGGCGAATTCATAAAATTGTTTGGTTCATTTTCACTCTTTGCTTCACACTCGTTTGTGAAGCAAGGGTGAAATTACCTGCCCTGGTTTCCGATGGTATGGTACTTCAGCGTGAGCAGCCCATTACTGTCTGGGGTTGGGCTGATCCCGGTGAAGAAATTATCCTGAGTTTCCTGGAGAAAGACCATCGGGTCAATGCCGATGCATCCGGAAACTGGAAAATGATACTGCCGGAAAATAAAGCAGGAGGACCTTATTCTATGAAAATCAATGAAATCGAAATAAAAGATATTCTGATAGGAGATGTGTGGCTCTGTTCGGGACAGTCCAATATGGAATTGCCGGTGACAAGAGTAACAGATCTGTTCGGAGATGAAATACGCAGTTATTCCAATTCGAAGATCCGTTATGTTTCGGTTCCTCTGTCGTATAACTTCCATCAACCGGAAACTGATGTCAAAGCGACTTCATGGAAAAGCCTGACACCCGAAAATGCGATGTCATTCTCGGCTGTGGCTTATTTCTTTGCTCAGGATTTATATGAAAAAATAAAAATGCCTCTGGGATTAATCAACGCCAGTGTAGGAGGATCTCCCGCAGAAGCGTGGATCAGCGAGACGGGTTTGAAATCTTTCCCGGCATATCTGAATGAACTGGAAATCTGTAAGTCGGATCAATATGTGTCGGATGTGAAAAATTTGGACAAAGAAAGACGTAATAACTGGAATGCAGTTTTATATAAACAGGATGCCGGTCTGAATGAAACGCCACGGTGGTTTGCAACCGATTGTGATGATTCATCCTGGAATACAACCGATTTATTCAATTTTTCCTGGGGAAGCGACGGATTAAATCCTCTGAACGGTTCGTTCTGGTTCCGGAAAACAATTGAAGTTCCTGAATCAATGGTCGGAAAAGAAGCTATTCTTCGATTAGGTTGTATTGTAGACGCGGATTCTGTCTATATCAATGGCGTTTTTGTAGGCTCTGTTTCCTACCGTTATCCTCCCCGTATCTATAAAATTCCGGCAGGATTACTGAAATCCGTAGAAAATCAGGTGACCATACGTCTGATCAGCTATTCCGGAAATCCAGAATTTGTAAAAGACAAACCGTACAAAATCACCTGTGACGGTTCAGAAATCAATCTCGAAGGAGAATGGAAATACAAATCCGGCGTACGAATGCCTTCATTGCCTGGCGAGACTTTTTTTCATTACAAACCGGCCGGATTATACAACGGAATGATTGCACCGTTACTCCATTATAACGTTAAGGGTGTGCTTTGGTATCAGGGAGAATCAAATGTCGGACGATACAATGAATATCAGTCATTATTATCTTGTTTGATCAACGATTGGCGTAGCCATTGGCATCAACCTGATTTGCCTTTTCTGATTGTGCAATTGGCCAACTTCCAGCAATCTTATTCTTATCCGACGGAAAGTTCCTGGGCAGCTTTACGCGACGCCCAATTGAAAGTGTCTCAGACAGTTCCTCATACAGCGTTAATTGTTACGATTGATCTGGGAGAATGGAACGATATCCATCCCTTGAATAAAAAAGATGTCGGAAAGAGATTATCACTGTTGGCTCAGAATAAGATTTACAATAACAGAAAGATTGTTTGCTCCGGTCCGGCTTATCAATCCATGTCAATTGAAGACGGTAAAATAATCCTCTCTTTCGAGGATGGAACGGATGATTTGTTGCCGGAAAAAGAGTTAAAAGGTTTTGACATTGCCGGAAACGATAAAAAATTTGTACGGGCGAAAGCTGTGATTGCACAAAATAAAGTAATTGTTTGGAATGATAATGTCACCCAACCTGTAACCGTCAGGTATGCCTGGGCGGATAATCCGGAAGGAGCTAACCTGAGGAATAAATCAGGATTGCCGGCATCTCCGTTTAGCGCAGAATGAATAAAATAAAGACAATGAAAACATCATTTTCAAATTTCAATGCTCATTTTTTAAATTTTTAAGTATGAAACAGAGCATGTAAATCAATTATTTACGTCACAAGGTGATGATAATTTATTTACATGCGGCGTTCCATACACCTTAATAAAAAATATAAAATTTTCGTATGAAAACAACTTTACAAAAAGTCTCTTTCAAAGAAAAAGTAGGTTACAGTCTGGGTGACGGTTCGGCGAACCTGGTATTCCAGATGATGATGATGTTTCAGCTTTTTTTCTACACGGACGTCTTTGGAATAACAGCAACCGCTGCCGGTTCGATATTGCTTTTCGCCCGGGTTTTTGATGCTTTTGTCGATCCCCTGGCGGGAGTTTTGTCTGATCGGACAAATACCAGGTGGGGGAAATATCGTCCGTGGATACTGTGGACGGCATTGCCGTTCTCCATCTTT
>JAVBSK010000379.1:0-8304 GCA_031556755.1 Bacteroidales bacterium
ATGCCAAATAAGAACTCCAATAATAGGTAATGGGTGCGCCGTTCAAAGCGCTGTTCTGATAGATCTTGAAAAAATGATGCATCGGAAAAGCCTGCGCCAAAGATTGAACGCCTAACGGCATTTGTTCGACCGGAAAAGTAAATCCGGAATAACTGACTCCCAAGATTCCAAAAACCGCAGCAAAACTCATTCCGTTTCGTAAGACAGGAAGTAATCCGATAATAAAAACGCCCATCGCCTGGGTCGCCAAGACAAATAAGACAGAAGCAATTAACATAGTAAAAATATTATCATGCAGAGGGAATCCCAAGACTCGGAACAGAATCACATTCTGAAAAACAATCAATGTCATGAAAATAAATGTGTACGGAAGTAATTTCCCTGCAATGGCTGTCAACATTGAATTATCGGCTACCTTCATCCATGTTTTGGATGTCTTTTCTTTCAATTCCACTCCAATGGAAAAAACGGTAATCAACAACAACATTAACTGTAAAACTCCGGGCATCAACACATTGGATAAATACACCGAATAATTGGTATACGGATTACCTATTAAATGCGTATCTATCCTTATCGGTTGCAATTGTCCCATGATTTCCATCACACTTTTTCCTTTTGCCAATCCGGTAGATAATCCGACTGCTGCGGAAGACATCGAACACATCAAACTCAAATCCTTGAATAACAAAGAACCCGGAATAAAATAGGCATTATTGTAATAAAAAGTCAATTCAGGCTGCTTGTCCGCCATTACATCCGCCTGTAAGTTCGCCGGAATAATCACAAAAGCATAGATATTCCCTTTCTTCATTTCCCGTTCCGCTTCTTCAAAACCATTCAAATGCTCTGAGATATGCGTCATCTGTAAAGCATCCATTTGTCGGATTAAGTTTCGGGATAAAGCCGTATTGTCATTATCAATGACAGCCACAGGCAATTCTGTCGGTAATCCATCCGCAAACATCGTCAGAAAGAAAACGTACGAAAGAATCGGAATAACCACCACCGCCATGACGTAGATCCTGCGTGAAACCATGCGGTTCAATTCCCTTACGACTACTGATTTTACACTCATAATGCAGTCCTTACGCTCATCCCCGGTCTCAATCCATCAACAGGAGCAACCGGTTTCGCTTTTACCTCAAAGCTCTTCAAATCAAATTCTCCGGAAACTTTGGTCGCTTTCCAGGTGGCATAACTACCCAATGGTTTGATTCGGGTAACTTGCAATTCAATAGTCTTGTTTTTCAAAGCAGGTACGCTTGCTTTGAAAATTTCGCCTTGTTTGATACTTGACAACATATCTTCCCGAACATTGAAAACAACCCAAACATCAGACAAATCCAATACATTCATGATGGGTGCGCCTGTACCAACCAATTCGCCTTGTTTTGGAAATATATCCGAAATTTCTCCGGTAATCGGAGATATTAAGCAAGTTTCATTAATATAAGATTCAACTTCATTTACCGCTCCCTGAGCTTGATTCAACAGAGCCGATGCCGTCATTTTATCTTCAGCTTGTGCTCCGGAAAGCGCTAAGTCATATTGTGATTTCGCTGCTTTCTCCAATGCTTCGGAAGCTTTCAGATTCGCTTCGGCTTCATCTCTTTTTTGAGCAGGAATCACTTCCTTTTTATATAGATTATTTACCCTTTCATACGTTTTTCGGGCAATATCCGCTCCCGCCTTGGCACGTTGCCATTGTTCGTAAACGCCTTCTATTTGTTGCTTGCGTACGCCATTCATCGCCTTTTGTTGTTGTGCCGATGCCGCTTTCTCAACAGCCATTGCTTGTTTCAGTTTTGCCTGGATTTCAGGACTATATATAACGACCAATGTATCGCCTTTATTCACATGTTGTCCTTCTTCCACATAAAAGTTTTCAATACGCCCAGGCAATTTTCCGGAAACACGCACTTCCGTAGCTTCCACTTCGCCTTGCCACATCAATGGCTCCGGACGTAAAACAAATATTCCGATAACCGATACCACCAGGATAACTCCAATCAAGGTTATCAATGCCATAATTAATGACTTATTCCTATTTTTGTTTGCCATATTTTTTAATTCGTTTAATGTTTAATGTTAATGGTTTAAGGTTCGAAGACCTAGTTATTGCGAAGAGCTTGCGACATTTCAATCTAATTAACCACAATGTCACATAAGTCGCACAATTTCTTTATTTCAAACAAATTACACATTTATTTTTTTAACTCTGTGTCTCTGTGTTTCAAAAAGATTACCATGTCTTGCTTCGTTCCTCACATTCCTCGCAATGACGTCTTCATAACTCGTAACTTACTTTTAATTATTAATTACTCAACCGCCCCGCTGTCTTCTTCAAATACAACTGATTCAATTTCAATTCTATCTGCGCATCCGCTCTGTCAGAATATGCAGCATACCAAGCTGCCTGAGCATCCAATACATCAATCACTCCTACTTGCCCTTCATCATAAGAAAGTTGAGCATATTTCAGGTTTTCTTCTGCTTGTTCCAAATTACTCTGAGTTGCAATTATTTTCTTATTTGATTCTTCAATTTTAAATATTGCCTGATGATATTGCAATTCTATTTTTTCTTTGGCATCATTCAATTTAAGTTCATTGATATGGCGTTCACTTTGTGCAGTACGAACCTTTTGACGTTGTTCTCCCCAATGCAAAATCGGAATTTTCATCGTAACTCCGACATTCCATGAACCTGAAAATTCTTTTTGGAAGCCATTAAAAAAATCAGGATTAGTGTACATATAATTAGCGACTAATCCGATTTCAGGAAGATATCCGGAAGTTGCCAGTTTCTTTTTAGATTCAGACAAATCAATTAATTTTTCCAGACTTTTGATTTCAGAACGATTATCCAAAACTTGATTAATGGGAACAGAATTTGTTTCGGAAGCAGCAACCTGATCATTCATTATTTCATCGGTTAATTGAATATTACCGGTCATCGGGAGACCTATTTGTCTGCACAACTGCATCTTTGCCAGACTCAATCCGTTTTCTGCTTTGGTCAGATTCATATTCACTTCGTTGAGCTTTACTTTCACTTTCAGTAAATCTGCTTTGGAAGCCATTCCTCCTTTCACCAATTCCGAAACATTTTCATTTAATTTAGTCAGTAATTTCTGATAATCACTTACCGTTCTCACTTTGTTACTGACGGATACAACTGTCCAGTACATACTTTCGGTATCGTACAAAACTTCAGCAACTTCGACTGTTTGTTGTTCTTTGGCAATATCAATACCTATTTGCGCCATTTTATTGGCTTGATGAATTTTACCTCCCATGTACAACGGCTGAAACAAAGTCAAAGCTCCGACGAAAGTATTTCTCAAGTCGACCGCCAATTCTTCTCTTGGAATAGTTGTATAATCTTTCCATTGAATTTTTTCCGGATTGGTCTTCGGGTTGAAAGGCTTTCCGTTATTATCCAGCGGAACAGGTTGGTTATCTACAATGATAAACTGATTATTTACTTGATCCTGACGAAAACCAAAACTACCGTCAGACATTCTCGTACCAATAGGCAGAAATTTATCTTCAGATAATAAATACATTTCATCACTCATGTGTAGATAAGACAAAGAAGCGTCGAGTTTCGGAAAATATGCCGATTTCGCTTGTTGTTTTTTATATTCCGCCATCTTCACTTCTTCCTGTTTGATTTGCATATCCGTATTTTGCTTCAAAGCCAACTCCAGACACTCCCGAAGAGAAAGCGTTTGTTGAGCTATCAGCGGAGTTCCTATTAAACTTGCAAATAAAAATGCCGTTAAAATACTGATTCTTAGATTCATATTTTCTGTTTAATGTTTAACGTTTAAGGTTGCAGCTTTTTATATTCTCCCCTCGAAGAAGGGGAGTCCCGCAGTGCGGGGAGGGGTTGAAATAATTACGAATAAAAATTACGAATTATGAATTATTAAAATCCAACTCCACCCTCTGTTTCGCAGAGTATTCCCCTTTATCCAAAGGGGAGAATTAAAATTTCACGCAATTCCCTTTTAACTCACGGCCAAATTCGCTATCACCCTATACAATACGTCCTTGCACGTCAAAATTTCTCTTTCCGAAAATTTAGCAAGCGTTCTCTCTACCGCTTCATTCACCACCTTTGTCGCCTGTTTTTCCAAATCAATACCTTTTTGGGTCAAATGAATCAATTTATTTCTGCGATCGACCTTGTCGTTTATGCGCACAACCAAACCATACTTTTCCAGATTATCAATCAAACGGGTCATGCTCGGTTTATCCCGATAAGTCATATCGGATAATGCCTGTTGAGATACTTTATCTTTTTGCCATAAGCAGGCTAAAACCGTCCATTGTTCGACCGTGATTCCTAAATTATTTTCTTTAAACTTACTTAATAAATATCGATTGATAATGGTCGATATCCGTCCGCTTAAAATACTAAATAATTCTTGCTGACCAAGTTGCATTGTTTTTTTCATATTATTTCCTTAAATTAGTTGCATAAACAACGGTGCGAATATACAACTATTTTGCAAATCAAAAAGAAATATTCTAAAAATTATCTGTATTTTTGAGATATTTTGAAATTCACCATCGACACTGACAATGTTGAGTGCCAATATGCTTATCAGTTTTTATTACCAATACTCAACAATCCGTTTTTCTGACAGGAAGAGCCGGAACTTTTCTAATCCATATAAATTGGCAGCTTAGGACAATTGTAAGTTGCAAACTTTAAATATATAATCGAATTTTATATAAAATTTCTTTAAATCTGAGGTTGTTTTTTATTCAAATGTTAACGAACTATAATACTTTCGTTTTTGAGAAGTAATTATTATTTGTGGTTTCGAATCAGTCTTACATTTGCACTGTAGTTAAATAAATAACTCTAAAAATTACAGTCATGAATACAATCAGCATTAACAATACAAGTTCCAAGAGAATCAGCAGCAGAATGACAATTGCATCAGTTGTAGCAATCGCTTTGTCAGTTCTTTCGTTCTATGCTCGTTATCAACAAGTGGATACAAGATCTGCTGTGAGTACATTTCTTTTGATTATGGGTGCAGCTTTATTGCTTGTCGGAACAATCGTGTTTATTGTAAGACCCAAACAAGTTGAAGCAACAGAAAGAAAATCATTTTCAATCAACTGGGGAAAAGTAAAAGTATTCGGATTCATGGCCTTGATCTTAGGATATGTGGTTTTTTCCCACATCATGGGAGGATTGGTTACTTTGAACTAATTAATATAAACTAATTAGTTGAGATGTTTTTAGAAAGAGTTCAAATTTAAAATATGTAGTGTGTTAGTTGTGTATGGGAAGCGCCGTTCGTGTGAATAGCGCTTCTTTCTTTTTAAACGAGTTAATAAATAATGCGTTAATGTAAATATCTATTCTTCTCTTTTCTCTCCATCTTAAAACACCGCAAATTCTTTTTTTCCGGTTTCCACCATTGCGATACATTCTATTTCAACCAACCATCCCGGACGACAGACTGGAGCCCAAACGATTACTTTAGGTGTTTCGGGATAATGTTTTTCCAAATATTCTTTTACATTATTATAGTCGGCGGTATCCCGCAGATATACAATCATCTGAGCGATATCTGTCATAGATGCTCCGGCTTCAGCCAGTAAAACCTGAATGTTTTCCAGTGTGCGTTCCGTTTGTTTGTCTATGTTCAACGGATACACAATTTCTCCTTTATTGTTGATGCTTGCTGTACCTGAGATAAAAATATGGCGGCGATCCCCGTAATCAACCGAAGTGCCCCGTTCGAATGTGACTCCGTATTCTTCAGTCGGATTCAGGTGAGTAGGAGCATACAGATAAGTGATTTGTTCTTTTCTGATTTCCGGAATGGCATATGCATCCATCAGCATCAGTACTTCCGGATGGATATAACGACCTTCAATTCCCGTACTGGCAATGTAATGGGTTTCAGTGGTGAGCCCTGCTTCCAGGAAAAAAAACTTACGTACATCCACCATTCCTTGATATTGTACATCCACATCTTGTATGTAGATCCAGGTACGGATGCAATTGGCATCCAATGAACAGTTCAGCTTGGCGAGGCTGCCGGTGTAATGACCGAAGACCGAGTCTGTTTGACTATTCACATCTCCGACTCTTTCGTGCATCTGAGTATGATACAGGTGTGCATAGGAAGAATGTTTCATACAGATTGCTCCGTCCGGGAGCGTTGTGATTGTTACGTTTGCTACAAAATACAGCCATAAACTCAGTTTTGCTCCGTTCAACGGAGGTTGTTGGACGACGGAGACGGCTTCCTTTTTCGTTTGTCTGACATATGGAGCCTGATTCCGGCTGTCGCTCAGGAAATAACGTTTCAGAACCAGGCTGCTCCCTTTGATTTCTTCCGTTTGCATCAATCGTTCTATCGTCTGTTCCATCGATTCAAATTGTTCTTTCGCACTGATTTCCGGATTGACTAATTCAATCATGGCGTGATATTCCCCATCCATTCCAGCGGGTTTGAAAGCGCTTAATTGCACACTTGTTTTCAGATCTTCAAAATATAATTGATTGTATATCATAAGTCCGTGATAAAATTTATTTGATAATATTTTCCGCTCCTGTTTTGATCCATTCTTCTATCAATGTAATATCGTCAGGGCTTATTGTCGTAAAAATAGAAGTATGAGGAGCAACCAATGTTTTTTCCTTCAATACGTCCATGATATAGCTATTGGCGACACTAAAGGGTTCCACTCTTAGCTTAGTCGATGTTTTCGACCGGATCTGATACAGGTGATCATAACTTTTTCCTTCTGTCAGGTACAATCCGGCAGCAGCTCTTTCACTTCCTCCGTGACATTGAATACATTGGGAAAATACCTGTTGTTGTATGCGTTTGTATTGCAATAGATTGATATTTTGATCTTTTATCGTTATTTTTTCTGCCGGAATATTTTCCAGTTCTTTTTCGAAAAAGGTAAATACCGTAGTTCCTGTTTTGATATTACTTAATACCAAACGAATGTATTTGGTATTGATGGGAATCTTTTCCATGCTGACAAATACAGGTTCATTTTCATTTTTAGCTTTTTGTATCGTTTTTGAGGTAATTGGTTTTGCTGTATTTTCTTCAAAACATCCGAATAAAATTTGATAATCTTGTTCGGGAAACGCGTTCAGGTTCGAAAAGGAAAAAGTCGCATCCACCTCGATGTTGGCGAAATTTTGGTTTTCCTCGGGATAAATATCCCCGCTATCGCATGCGACAAACAATAAAGCAAACGTCGGTAATATCAAAAATTTCATTTATTCAGGAATTATGTATTCTGGAGTGTGAGATATTCACAACTCATTATTTTCTAATTCATCAAAAAATTAACAGATTGATAAATAGCTTAGTTAACTCTTTGATTACAATTGTTGAACGGTATCTGAGATCTATATTTCAGAATGAGAATTGCAGCATCAGGGTTGCTGCGTGTTGAGCGAGTCCCAAATCATCGTTGTCTCTTTGCAATTGGTCTTTATGTCCCCAACGTCCGAGATATTGATACATCGCCTGTAGTTTCAGATTATATCCGAACAGATAATAATTCAAGCCTGCGGCCGGAAGATTCAATAATCCGTCTTCTTTATTCGAGTTCCTGTCGAACAAATCGTATCTGAGTGCAGCTTGTAATTTTTCAGTAAAGAAATAACCGGCTTGTGCATATCCTCCGAAGAAATTATAAGCGGGAGAGACATTTTGTCTTTTGGTAAATTTCATGTTCATGTAGTAGCCTTCCGCGGATATATACCAACGATTGTACAACCAGGAGAATTCGAATCCGGAGCGGAAATCATTGGCGCTTTCCCATTCTGCCTCTACGTTATAGGAAGTGGAAAGGGCGAATAATAATTTATTATTGTGCAAATCGTCCGTTCCTCCCTGATGGGATGGCATTGGTCCTTTGGGCATAAAAGCAATACGTGCGCAGTAGAGGAGAGACGGTATTCCCGTATCGTCGCTCAAGGTTTTTTTTGCAGAATTGACTCCGATACCTGTTCCGTTAAATATTCCCAGGTTATATTCCCATTTGTTTTTCAATAATCCGTGCATCATGAATCCGAGGTCAAACCCTGTTGCGAAGTTGGGATTAACCGCATTCAGAGAATGAGGGATATTGACCGGAGTCGTCAACGATATAGGAAGAGAAGGAAACAATGTCTCTCCCAAAGTTACCAGATACGCCTGGTTATAGGGTGTTTTGAATTTTCCAAAGCGGAATCTCAGTTCATCTTTGACATTCACGTCGAACCAGGCTTGCTGCAACAGGGCGCTTCCTGTCT
>JAVBSK010000184.1:0-6210 GCA_031556755.1 Bacteroidales bacterium
GAATCTATGATTTGTTTTTTAGGAATAATGACATCTGCATCCCAGATTCCTAAAAAAGACGTTTTTACTTTTCCGGTCATTTGATTAAGGTATTTTGTCCTGTAAAAAACCTCATCATGATCTTCTACAAAAGAATAATCAATTTGTTTACTCAGTAATTTTTGTAAAATACCATTATTATATGGTGAGGCTTCCAAGACTATAATCCTACAATCAAAATTTCGTAAAAGAAATTGAGTGGTAACTAATATGTTTTCCAGACGTATGATGGAGTCAATTCTTATCGGAATTAGAAAAGTTGTATCTCTCAAATCTATTTTCATACGTTTAAGAAGTTAAAAAAAGATGATACATCAAAGCAATGCCGGAAAATCCTTTCCATAATCCGACGTTCCAGATTGTTTCAGAACCCAATGGAAACTCATCTTCCCAACAATTGGATGTCTCTATTTTTTTATATATATCAGGCTTTATACATAAAAGATTCTCTTTATTATTATTATTATTGAATTTGTCCCATAAATTCAATAATAAAACGTAACCGGATATGCCATTATTCAAGTATACGTTTTTGTTTTTCAATTCACTCAATAATATTTTTTGATGGTTGATATTTTTCTCTAATAATAATGCATGTTCCTGCCAGGCCTGAATAGAAATTTGTTCCAAAACCGATTGGATTCCCAATAACAGACAAAGCCTGTGAATATGTAATACAGGAAATGTAGATAATACAACAGAAGATAATTCTTCCAATGTCTGGGATATCTTATAATTGAAAAAATTTAATCCAAATAATCGACTAAGAATCAATAAATAAGAAGGTAGTGCATATTTTAGATTAAAGTAAGAAGGTTCTTTCCAAAAACTTCCGGAAAAGTCATAATCTAATCTGTTAATTATTTTAATTATAAGTTGTTGATATAGATATTCATCTAATGAATTTTTCTTTTGTACTTTCAATCTCTCATATAAATAATATAACAAGAATATTAAATCTTGATTGTTGGTTACAGTTTTTTCTATCCAACCGGCATTAATTGTCGAAAAAATTTGATCGTCAATATCTTTCAATATATAGTTTGTATCACCCTCTACAAATTTATTTTTTACAAGGTAATTGATTCCCCAGCCTATACCGGAAAGGCCGTGATCTATATCCGCCCCGGAGTTTTTGTTCACACTGGAATAAATATCATCCAATAACTTTTCTGCAAAATTTTCATAAGTTTTCTCTCCTGTCTGACGGGCTAAGTGGTAGTAGTAAATGCAGATTCCCATCTTGCCGGAAAATAAACCTGACGGAAGTTTGGATAAATCGACAGTCATCAACTTGTCGCTCAGGATTTTTATCTTCTGATCCAAAGTTACGCGCTCCTTCATGTTTTTCTTTGATATTGTAAATGTTAATAAGACTTCCCGCAAATATATATTAACAGAATTATTCAATGCGCATACTTTCAATAGCAATTTACTATTTGGTAGGAATTAATGTGCTATCTGGTCATGAAATGTTAAAATTGGGTCATGAAATGTTAAAATACTAACCGGATTTTGTCATACATGCTTTGTTACAAATCTGTTCTTCATTACAATTCAACGCACAATTCCTATTCAAAAAGGATAATCTTTCCTGGAACTCCTCCCTTTTTCTGCGGGGAATTTTGAGTTTCATTCCCGAAGTCAGGTACAAAAAGTATGGAGCAGATTTTTGGTCATAGAGCTTCAGGTGATGTAAATTGACGATGGCGGATTGATTACACCAATAGAAAACGGCGGGTAATTCGTTGATTATTTCACCTAAACAGGACTTGATAAGAATTTTTTTCTCATCTCCGGTGATCCAGATAACAATGTATGGTCTGTCAGTCGTAATTGCAATGATTTTATGGTATTCCAAACGCCTGAATCCTGAATTTGTATGAATAATCATTTCTTTTTCGTGAAAAGTAATCATATATAAGTTTATTAAACTAAGAGTTAAGAACTAAAAAGGATAGCATCTTAATAATCTAGACCTGAGCTTATTAAGATATAACCGCCTTGCGGTTTATCCAAATTGAAAATATCCATTAACATAAAAACTAATTGTTACGATACATTTAGTTAAAAATACTCTCCTTATTAGATAATTATTTCTTTAGCACATGGAAGTGTGTTATTACCCCCCTGTTTTGTGTCATATTTCGAGATGCAAGTTACAACGTTTTATTGGAATATGTGCAATTTCTCAAAAACAAAAACCTCATCGCCCTCAAAAATTGGTATTGATAATCAGATAGTTACGAGGGCTAAAAAACAAAAACCTCATAATGGCTAAAAAATGGAATTTTTGACAGAAAAAAGTGTACTTTTTACAAGTAAATTTATCGATAATTTTTCAGGGAAGCATGGAGAACAAGAGGAAAATCCTTCGAGTCTTTGGGTTTTCTTTGTGGAAAATCTTGCATACGGATTCACACAAAAAACGGTCGATTCCATATGCCGGAAAACAAAAGCGGGAGAAACTTTGGTTTCTCCCGCTTTTGTTTTGAATCTATTATTTCAAGAATTCTTATTTTACCTTATTTACGATAGCTTTGAATGCTTCCGGATGGTTCATCGCCAGGTCAGCCAAGACCTTGCGGTTGATTTCGATGCCGTTTTTGTGTAAAGCACCCATTAAGCGGGACTAAGACATTCCTTCCAAACGTGCGGCCGCGTTGATACGTTGTATCCACAAAGCGCGAAAATTGCGTTTTTTGTTGCGACGGTCACGGAAAGCATAAGTTAATCCTTTTTCCCATGTATTTCTCGCTACGGTCCAGACATTCTTTCTTGCACCGTAATAACCTCTTGTTAATTTGAGGATTCTTTTTCTTTTGGCTCTGGAAGCCACATGATTCACCGATCTAGGCATAGTAATAAATGTTTTTGATTGTCGGCGCCGACTGAATCGGACTTAAAGCCGAGTTTCTGTTAATAAATCCTTTAGAAAATCACTTTTAATGAAAATTACTTCAGTCTGAGAAGCATTTTGACTTCGTTGGTATCAGCAGTGCTGACAAGTCCGGTATGAGTCAGTCTTCTCTTTTGCTTTGTAGTCTTCTTCGTCAGAATGTGACTTTTAAAAGCGTGTTTTCTTTTGATTTTTCCTGTTCCGGTAAGAGTAAATCTTTTTTTTGCACCGGAATTAGTCTTCATTTTTGGCATTGTACTTAATATTTAATTGTTTATACTTAGCAGGCCTCAGGCCATTTATTTTGTTCTGTTAAATCAGTCCTGTTCTTTTTTTTCCACTTCGGGTTTGTCTTCTTCCTGAGCCGGTAGTTTCGCTTCTTTCTTGGCTTGTTTTTCCGCATTGCGGTCGACATGCACTTTCTGTTGCGCTTGTTGTTGTTTTGCAGCGGGAGCAGGCATCTTTTTGGGAGCAAGCATGATGATCATTTTCTTTCCTTCCAGTACAGGCAATTGTTCGACCTTCCCATAATCTTCCAAATCATTGGCGAAACGGAGCAGTAAAACTTCTCCTTGTTCTTTGAATAGAATCGAACGACCTTTGAAGAATACATACGCCTTCACTTTAGCACCTTCTTCCAGGAAGCTTTTGGCGTGTTTCATTTTGAAGTTATAATCGTGGTCATCCGTTTGAGGACCGAAACGAATCTCTTTAACAACAATCTTGACAGATTTTGCTTTTTGCTCTTTCTGGCGTTTTTTTTGTTGATAAACAAACTTTTGATAATCGGCAACTCTACAAACGGGAGGAACGGCATTAGGTGATATTTCTATCAAGTCGAGTTCTTGCTCTCGTGCGATTTTTAAGGCTTCATTGATAGTGTAAACACCTTGTTCTACATTGTCTCCTACGAGACGAACCTCTTTCACTCGGATCTTTTCATTGAATCTGTATTGATCCTTCAAGTTGTCATTCTTCATTCAAAAAAATTAAATTAACCTCCTTTTTTATTTAGTTGACAAGTTGACGAATTGACGGGTTTTACCTATCACTTAGCTTACCCGTTAACTCGTAACTGTTATTTTATTGCCATTGATTCATCTGTTTTTCAATCTCTTCTTTTATCAAGGACGCAAAGGTAGTAATTTTCATTGAACCAACATCACCTTCGCCTTGTTTTCTTACGGAAACTTCATTATTTTCTGCTTCTTTTTCCCCTACAATCAACATGTAAGGTATTCTTTTTAATTCATTATCCCTGATTTTGCGTCCGATTTTTTCGTTTCGGTCATCAACGAGGACAGAAATATCCTGCATACTTAATTCATCTGCAATCTGACGGGCGTAATCATTAAACTTTTCACTGATAGGTAAAACAACCGCCTGATCGGGAGTTAGCCATATCGGAAATTTACCGGCGGTATGTTCTATCAGGACAGCTACAAAGCGTTCCATTGACCCGAATGGCGCACGGTGAATCATCACCGGACGATGGCGTTGATTGTCGGAACCGACATATTCGAGTTCAAATCTTTCCGGAAGGTTGTAGTCGACTTGTATTGTTCCCAATTGCCAACGTCTTCCCAAGGCGTCTTTGACCATGAAGTCAAGTTTAGGTCCGTAGAATGCTGCTTCTCCCAATTCGATCCGGGCGTTGATCCCGGTTTCTTTACAAACTTCGATAATTGCATTTTCGGCTTTATTCCAGTTTTCTTCGCTTCCGATGTATTTTTCCTTGTTATTGGGATCTCTCAATGAAATCTGAGCTTCATAATCTTTAAAATTCAGAGCTCTGAAAATAATCTGGATAATCTCCATTACTCTCATAAATTCACCTTTCACCTGTTCCTGGGTGCAAAAGATATGAGCGTCATCCTGTGTAAATCCCCTGACACGGGTCAATCCGTGTAATTCGCCGCTTTGTTCATAACGGTAAACAGTACCGAATTCAGCCAGACGCAAAGGTAAATCTTTGTAAGACCGGGGAAATGCCTTGTATATCTCACAGTGGTGAGGGCAATTCATTGGTTTCAGCAAAAATTCTTCTCCTTCTTCGGGTGTTTGTATGGGTTGAAAAGAATCTTTCCCATATTTGGCATAGTGTCCGGAAGTGATGTACAACATTTTATTTCCGATATGCGGGGTCATCACCTGCAGGTATCCGTATTTTTTCTGAATGCGTTTCAGGAATTCTTCTAATTTCAGGCGTAATTGGGTTCCCTTGGGTAACCATAAAGGCAATCCTTGTCCTACTTGCTGGGAAAATGTGAAAAGTTCGAGTTCTTTTCCTATTTTACGGTGATCGCGTTTTTTGGCTTCCTCCAATAATACCAGATATTCGTACAACAATTTCTTTTTCGGGAATGTAATGCCATAGATACGAGTTAATTGTCTGCGTTTTTCGTCTCCTCTCCAATAAGCTCCGGCAATGCTCATCAGTTTGATGGCTTTGATATAAGAAGTATTGGGAAGGTGAGGACCACGACATAAATCAGTGAAAGCCCCTTGTGTATAGGTCGTAATTGTCCCGTCTTCCAATTCGCTGATTAATTCGGTTTTATAAGTTTCGCCTCTTTCTCCGAACATTTTCATCGCATTTTCCTTGGATATTTCCCTGCGGACAATGGGTTCTTTTTTCTCAGTCAATTCAAGCATCTTTGCTTCAATGGCGGGTAAGTCGCTATCTTTGATCACGACACCTTCGCCCGGATCTACGTCATAATAGAAACCATTTTCGATAGCAGGGCCGATTCCGAATTTAATTCCCGGATATAACTCTTGCAGAGCCTCCGCCATCAGGTGAGCTGAAGAATGCCAGAAAGCATGTTTTCCCTCCTCATCGTCCCATTTGTATAACTTGATGGATGCATCCTGATTGATCGGACGTGTCAGGTCCCAGGTATTTCCGTCAATACTTGCGGCAACGACATCTTGCGCCAGTCTGGAACTGATACTTACTGCAATCTCCATGGCTGTGGTTCCTTGTGGAAATTCACGAACGGAACCGTCTGGGAATGTTATTTTAATCATTTTCTTATTATTTTATCGTAGGATTATCAGGGCGCAAAATTACTATTCTTTTTCTAATGTAACAATAGTGAATGTTTTATTCAATTACGAATTACGAATTACGATTTTTTAGTTCTTAACTCCTTTCATTCGTTGGTCATCCTTTTGATAATACTGTATGCCTCAATGATTCCCAATTCACCGGCTTTACTCAAATCGGCGATACCTTTTCCGTATCGCCCAATGAGAGCCGGGTCAATCTC
>JAVBSK010000192.1:0-8301 GCA_031556755.1 Bacteroidales bacterium
TGTGAAACGGAGCGTTGAATTAATCTGAGCAGATTGAATGAAATTGAAGTCCCTTGCTTATTACAGCGAGGGATTTTTTTTGTAATGTTCTTTGGAATATGTACTTTTGAGGCGCTGTTTTGATAAAATAATGAACTTTCGGTTAATATTTTGTATATTGTTTATTTGTTTTGTTACAAAGTCCCATGCTCAGACAGTCGGATTGGTTCTCAGTGGCGGAGGCGCCAAAGGAGCGGTACACATTGGTTTGATACAGGCTTTGGAAGAAAATGAAATTCCTATTGATTACATAGGAGGTACATCGATAGGCGCCATCGTAGGAAGTATGTACGCAATGGGGTATACTCCCAAACAAATGCTTGATCTCATCTTGTCGGAGGATTTTTATCATTGGCAGACAGGACGGATCGAAGAGGATTATTACTATTATTTTAGAAAACCAATGGATACGCCGGAGTTTACCAAATTCATGGTTCCTTTGAAAAGTCCTTCTAAAAATGCAGCGCTTTCTTCTATCTTACCAACCAATCTGATCAATCCGATTCAGATGAACCAGGCTTTCATGGCTTTGTTTGCACAGGCCAATGCCGTTTCCCATGGAAATTTCAATAACCTGATGGTTCCGTTTTTGTGTATATCCTCAGATGTCCATAATAAAAAAGAAATCATTTCCCGTTCGGGAGATTTGGGAGATGCCGTTCGTGCATCAATGACCTTTCCGTTTGTCTTTAAACCTCTTTTGAAAGACGGATATCCCATCTACGATGGAGGGGTCTATGATAATTTTCCGGTGAAACCTGTAAAAGACGCTTTCAACCCTGATTTCATCATTGGAAGTTCCGTGGCGGGATCATCCAAACTTGATCAATCCAATCAATCTTTGTATGGACAAATTGAATCCCTGATCATGCAAAGGACAAATTATCAGGTAAATCCGGAAGAGGGGGTTTTATTTGCTTTTACTTTGGATGATGTGAGTCTCCTGGATTTTTATAAAGCCCAGGATTTATTTGATTTGGGCTATAAGCGTGGTTACGAAATGGCGGATTCAATCAAAAGTCGGTTGAAAAGAACGGCTTCAATCGGAGAAGTAAAGGAAAAGAGAGCATTTTTCAAGAAATCAATGCCGGAGCTCAGGTTTAAGAAAATAATAATCAATGGAGTCACTGGCGCTCAAAAGGACTATATTGAAAGCCAGATCAGAAAAAGCAATCATGCAATGTTTGGGCTGGAAGATTTCAAAAGGGCATATTTCAAACTGCTGGCAGACTCAAAAATTAAAGAAATCATACCTCATGCCCAGTATGATAAAGATACAAAGTGTTTCGACTTGATTTTAGATGTGACAGTTAACAATGAGTTAATGGTTGCTTTCGGAGGAAATGTTTCCTCTTCGAACGCTAATCAGTTTTATCTGGGTTTGGGTTACCAATCGTTGACGGAATATTCCTCCAGTTTCAACTTGGATTTACAGGTGGGAAATACTTTTAACGGAGTAATGTTCCACGGTCGTATCGAGCCTCCGTATAAGTTTCCTGTATATTTCAAAGTATTGGGTGTTTTCAACTATCGTGAATATTATGAAAGTGAAAAATTATTTATAGATAACAACCTGCTTACATTTATGCAGCAACGGGAAAGCTATCTGAAGTTGGCGGTCGGGGTTCCTTTTCTGACAAAAGGGAGGGCGGAGATGAAAATCGGATACGGTAACCTGGAAGATAAATATTATCAAAGCAATACGGTGTTGTCTAATGTAGATTATGATAAAAGCATGTATAATTTATTTTCGCTAGGAGTTTCTTTCGAAAAAAATACTTTTGATGCTAAACAATATCCTATTAAAGGGCATCATCAATATATTATTACACAGTATGTTACTGGAATCGAGAATTATTCTCCCGGAAGCCAGTATAGTCCCATTCAAAACAGATCTTCCGAAACTCAGGCTTGGGTTCAATTGCTTGGCAGGGTGAATAATTATATGGATATGGGTAGTAAATTCAATTTGGGTTACCTGTTTGAAACGGTTGTGTCCAGTAAGAATCTTCAAAGTAATTATACGGCAAGCATTATGCAGGCTCCGGCATTCAATCCGACTCCACACAGTAAGCTGGAATTCAATGAAGCATTCCGGGCGAACCAATACTTGGCTTCCGGGCTTACACCTATTTGGAAAATCAATAAAACCTTACATTTGCGGGGAGATGCTTATGCTTTCATGCCCTTGTATGCGATTAAAAAAGGACCCGATTGCCGTCCGTATTACGGAGATTTGTTCAAAGACCCCGCTTTTCTGGGAGAACTTTCCTTTGTTGTCCAATTGCCGTTTTTGTCCGTGAGTTTGTATGGAAATTATTATAGTTTTCCTGCTAAAAACTGGAATTTCGGTTTGAATATAGGATACCTGATATTTAATCCTAAATTTAATCAGTAAATAATATTGTTTTATTCAAAAAAAACATATACCTTTGCGCTCGCAAATGGAAATCAGGCTCCGTGGCTCAACTGAATAGAGCATCTGACTACGGATCAGAAGGTTACAGGTTTGAATCCTGTCGGAGTCACAAAATGATTATCAGGGAGCTGTCTCAAAAACGAGATGGCTCTTTTTTGTCTGTATCTATTTTAACTTGTTTTCCTGTAATTCAATATCGCCCACGTGTTGATTACGACTGCAAAACCAATGATGGTTGACAGTTGCGGAATGAAATCCTTCAATGAACTTCCTTTCATGAAAACCAAACGCATGACTTCGACAAAATAACGTACCGGATTAAACAGGGTTACTTTTTGCGCCCATTCGGGCATACTGCTTATGGGCGTAAATAATCCGCTTAAGAGGAAGAATATCATTATGAAAAAGAATGCCACGAACATCGCTTGCTGTTGGGTATCGGAGTAAGTTGAAATCAGTAATCCGATGCCGGAAAATGCCAGGAGGTAAAAGAAAGCAAATACATAAATGTTGATGATATGTCCCATCGGTTGTAAACCGTAAATGATCCAGGCCACCAATAATCCGATCGTAAGAATAACTAAACCCATGACCCAGAATGGAATCAGTTTTCCCAGAATAAACAAGCTTTTGGGTAATGGAGTAACATTGATTTGTTCTATCGTGCCAATTTCTTTTTCTTTAACAATATTCAATGCCGCCAGCATCCCACCGATGAGTGTAACTAACATGACAAGGATGCCCGGAACCATGTAGTTGCGGTAATTCATTTCTTTGTTGTATTTATAATAAGGTTCTACCTGTATCAGGTTGACCGGATGAGCGACAACCGGATGTCGTTTGATAATATCCGCATTGAAACCGGCGACAATTTGTCCTAAATACGCAGAACCCAATCCCGCTTTTTGTCCGTTCACGGCGTTGACTGAAAACATCAGTTTAGACTCTTGTTCTCTAATCAGGTTGTTTTCAAAATCATGCGGAATTTCAAGAATCAGATCCGCTTCATTTTTTTCTATTGAATGTAATGCATTTTCATAGCTTTCCGAATAATCCGTCAATTGAAAAAAACCGGAAGCGATCGCTTTTTCAATCAACTGTCGTGAATATTCGCTTTTGTCGTTGTCCACAACGCTCAGGGAGATATTTCGTTGTTCGAAAGTAGCAGCCCAGGGCAATATCAACAACTGTATGACCGGTAGCGCAATAATCATTTTCAATATGGTTTGATTCCTGACAATTTGCAGGAATTCTTTCCGTAGTAAATATTTTAATGGACGCATTGTGTTCATAATCTGTTTTTAAAGCGTTTGATACTTAATGTAAGTAAAAATACGGTCATACCCAATAAAATACTCATTTCCTGCCAGATGGAGAAAAATCCCAATCCTTTGATCATAACATCTTTAATTGCCAGTATAAACCATTTGGCGGGTATGATGTTAGAAATTGCCTGAAGTACCCATGGCATATTCTCTAATGGGAATATCAACCCGGAAAGCAGCATTGACGGTAGCATCAGACCTACTCCCGAAATCAACATAGCGGCTTGTTGCGTATTGGTTACGGATGAGATCAGTAGTCCGAGTGACAATGCGGAGAGGGTGAATGAAATACTTAAAAACATGATCAATGCGATATTTCCTGCAATCGGGACATGTAAAGCGTATCTGGATAGGATTAAAATACTGATTACATCAAGTATGGATATCAATAAATAAGGAATCGCTTTGGCCAATACGATGAAAATCGGTTTGATAGGTGATACCAATAAGATTTCCATTGTTCCCATTTCTTTTTCCCTGACGATGGATATGGATGTCATCATGGCGCATATCAACATCAGTATCAATCCCATAATTCCGGGAACAAAGTTATATGCGCTCTTCAGTTGGGGATTGTACAGCATTTTTATTTCCGGTTGAATGGAGTAGGGGAGAGTGCCTTCATCGTGGAGATTTTGCTGGTATTGCATGATGATTTGCTGTGTATAAGATATTATTGTAGATGCTTCATTCGGGTCGGAAGCATCCGTCAGAATCTGCACTTTCCCTATACCTGTGTGATACAGATCGTTCCCAAATCCGGAGGAAATGATCAGGGCAAGTTTGATTTTTCCCTTTTGAAAGAGCTCCTCAACGTCGTTCATGGAATGAACCGATTGTTGCAGGGAAAAATACTTGCTTCCATCGATTTTTTCAATGACTTGCTTTGACGAGGAGGATTGCGATTCGTCGAACACGGCAAAAGGCGTGTTGTTGATTTCCGTCGTGATGGCGAATCCGAAGATGATGAGCTGGGCTACCGGCATCAAGAGTAACATCATCATGGTGCGTACATCGCGGAAGATGTGATAAAATTCCTTTTGTATGAAACTTGTAAACTGCTTCATGAGTTTTTTGCTTTTCTTGCCAAAGAACGGAAGACTTCATCCATATTTTGGGCGTAATATATTTCCTTCAATTTCGCAGGAGTATCCAATGCTTCTATTTTTCCATCGACCATGATGGAAATGCGGTTGCAATATTCAGCTTCATCCATATAGTGAGTGGTTACGAATACGGTAATTCCTCTTCCGGCAGCCTGGTAAATCATTTCCCAGAACATCCTCCGGGCGACAGGATCAACACCTCCTGTGGGTTCGTCTAAAAATACGATTTGAGGAGTATGGAAAACCGATACTGCGAATGATACTTTTTGTTTGATTCCCAACGGAAGCGATCCTATCAACAGGTCTTGTTCGGCTTCCAAGCCTAATTCTTCGATTACCTGCTGCGTTTTCAGCTTGATGTCCTTATCGCTCATGCCATATATCCCACCGAACAACCGCATGTTTTCTTTGGCGGTGAGATCTTCATAAAGAGAAAATTTCTGACTCATGTATCCGATATTCTTCTTGATTTTATCGGTTTCACTGTTGATGTTGAATCCGGCTACGAATCCTTCTCCCGAAGTGGGTGAAAGCAATCCGCATAACATCCGCATGGCTGTGGTTTTTCCGGCGCCGTTGGCTCCGAGAAAACCGAAAATTTCTCCTTTGGATACTTCAAAAGAAATATGATCGACAGCCGTAAAATCGCCGAAACACTTGGTCAGATTTTTTGTTTGTATGACGTAATTGTTCATAAATTATGAGTTGTGTAAGTCATGAGTTATGAGTATTCATTTTCATTAACTCAATAAAACAATCCTCCACGCTCGGAGTGATTGCTTTGACTTCCGCATTTTCATCCAAAACAGGAATTTCGTTGTTGAAAGTTGTAATATGCAAAAATTCTCCGAAAATATAACAGGATTTGATTCCGGTATCTTTTCTTAGTATTTCCAATAAAGCATAATTATTTTCCGACCTGACGGCGAAAAGTTTTCTCGGATAATCATTGATGATCTGTTGCGGAGTATCGATCGACATGATTCTGCCGTGCTGAATCAGTGCAATCCGGTCGCAAAGATTGGCTTCGTCCATATATGGCGTTGAAACCAATATGGTTATATTTTCTTTCTTCAATCGTTTCAACATATCCCAGAATTCTTTTCTCGATACAGGATCTACACCGGTGGTCGGTTCGTCTAAAAACAATACTTCAGGTTTATGTATCAAAGCGCAGCACAAGGCTAATTTTTGCTTCATTCCACCGGATAATTTCCCTGCTTTCCGGTCTTTGAACGGCTCTATCTGGATATAAATATCTTTGATCAGCTTGTAATTCTCTTCGATGGACGTGTTGAATACATTGGCGAAGAAATTCAGGTTTTCTTCAACCGATAAATCCTGATAGAGAGAGAACTTGCCGGGCATATATCCGATGATATTCCTGATTGTCCTGAATTGCTTCACGACATCCGTATTTTCCACCCTTGCATTTCCTTTGTCGGGCAGAAGCAATGTAGTGAGAATACGGAAAAGACTGGTTTTCCCGGCTCCGTCAGGACCGATTAAGCCGAATAACTCCCCTTTCCCGACAGAGAAAGAAATCTCATCTAACGCTTTGACGGCTCCGTAGGATTTCGAGATATTATTGATTGAAATCGACGTCTCCATACATGCCTATTTTTATCAGTCCGTCTGTATTTTCCACTGCGATTTTAACGGCGTAAACCAAATTTTGCCGTTCATCTTTGGTTTGTATGGTTTTAGGAGTAAACTCGGCTTTGTCTGAAATCCAGGAGACTTTTCCCTGGTATGATCTCTGTGTTTTGCCTGCATTGATATACACTGTGGCGTTTTGTCCGGTTTTTACCGATTCTAATTGAGTTGAAACAATATAAGCCCGTAAGAATAAATGTTTTGTATCGGCAATCTTATACAATGGTTTACCCGGAGCGGTAACTTCTTTGGCTTCTGCATATTTATTCAGGACAGTGCCTTCTATAGGATTGATGATGTTACATTTCGATAATTGGTCTTCGATCTGTGCTATTTGTACCTCATACGAAGCGCTTTCTTCGTTTAGGCTATTCACCGAATTGGAGAGAGAGTTGATTTGCGCATCGAGATTTCGTTTCAATACATTGAGAGTTGAAACGGCGTCATCGACTTGTTTTTGCGTGGTTGCATTGGCCTTGAAAAGATTTTCCACCCGGGTTTTCTCTGTTTCAGCTTTCCGGATTTGTTCTTTTGTCGCTGAAATCTGTATGGCGATATCCGGACGGCGTACGTTGACTGCTTTCATTACGGTATGTAACTGTAATTTCTTTAGGAACAGTTGAGTACTGTCGATGTATCCGATGTTTTTTCCCTGAGTCAGCACATCGCCTTCCCTGATGTCAAAAACTTCTATTTTCCCTGAAGCTTCGGACGAAACAATGACTTCAGTCGCTTCGAATGTTCCGGAAGCGTCATGTTCGAATTTGTTGCGGTTGCAGGCCGGCAGCGCCAGCATGGCTGACAGGATGATGATGTAATGTTTCATGTTATATTGTTTTTAATATCCACTAATATAGTTGTACTGATAAATACTCAATAAATATTGTATTTCGTGCAGGATTTTAGCCTGGCGTGACTGGTTTTCCGCATTGATGTCCTTGATTAAATCGTTGATAGTATAAACGCCGTTTTCATATTTGCTTTCGGATGCTGATTTAATACGTGAACGCAGTGCGATGATTTCATCGTCTTTATCTAATAACTCCTTGGCTTTGTAAACCTCATTGCGTACTTGCAATAATTGCAGGTTGGTATTGAATCTGAAAGTTTCTTCCTGCGTGTTTATTAATCCGATGTTATTATCTATCAATTTCTTTTCGTTACTTTTAGTGTATAAATTTCCGAAATTCCAACTCAACCGGACACCACCGATGCCAAAAAAATCAAATTCATTGGAAAGCATATTTAATCCCGGTTTTCCGTATCCTCCTTGCAGGAAGAGGGATAATTTAGGCCTGTTTTTAGCAATAATCATACTTTCCTGCGAATTAAAAAGGTTGCGCTGACTTGCGAACAAATTGATTTCCGGACGATTGATTACGGATTGGAAATCAATGAATTTCTCTACAGGGCGGGATAAAACAGTTTCTTCCGTAATGCGCTGATTAATCATTGCCGAAAGCATTTCCAAATAAGCTTTGCGTGACGATTTTAATTCGGTTTTTTTCTGTTCTGTGTTCAGGATTTCCACCTCTACGGCATCTGCATCCGATTGCGTCCCCGCTCCGTTTTGCAACAAGGCTTTGACCATTTTGAAGCTGCTCTGTAAGTTCTCATCCAGCATATCTAATTGTTTCAATTGCTCGTCAATAGTCAATATGCCGAAATATAATTGGTTGATACGTTCACGGAGGGTATATAAATTCACTTCGTTTTTCCGGGTCTCGACCGCATTACTGTTTTCCGCAATCTTGCG
>JAVBSK010000325.1:0-2505 GCA_031556755.1 Bacteroidales bacterium
ACCATCCTTCCAGATAATGAGGAACAAAAATGGCATCGGGATTCAGTGACTCGATTTGATCAAATATTTGATCGAAGTTGGAATTTATAAGCTGACCATCTTCTATATTCCCCCAGTATAGATCATGTTTCAACAAACTGGCCGCCTGTGTCGCCATATCTTTTCGTGCCGAAACAATTTCGTTTTTATCACAATCCGGCAAAGCATTTTCTCCCTGAGTCAGAATTACAACAGAAACTTTCTTCTGCTCCCTGATAAAATGTTGTATCAATCCGGCGCATCCGAATATTTCATCATCGGGATGCGGTGCAAGGATCAGGATATGCTTGCTCTGAATACGAAGTCTTTTGCCTAATAACAAGCCGAGAATCCGGATGATGTATGTGCGAAAATACCGGTATGATTGTTTGATATCCATTGTTTATTTAATGAAAATGTGTATGTTTCTGAAAAACAAAGATAAGAATTGTATGATTGATTGAATATCAAATCTTTTTAAAGAATAAATAAAATAACGTTTCATGTATTTATTCGCCCAATATTCAAAATAAGACAAGGCCTCTGCATCTAAAAATTGTTTACCCCTCCATTGTTTGACTTGATAAATATAATCGTCCAATAACCGTTTAGACAATCTGATATTATTTAATTTCCCCGTCTCAGATTGATTGTGAATCCGGTAAGAAGCCAATGGGGTCAATAAGCCCATTACCTCCGTATATTGTCCGACTCTGTAAAAAAAATCATCGTCAGCAATATGTCCGGCCGCAGCTTCATATTGACATTTTTCAAAAATACTCCGGTGAGTTATCACTCCCGGACAACGATGAATATGTGGATTTCCAACATATTGATATGTTTTTACATACTCTAAACCTGAATATCTGACCAGTTCTTTTTTTTCGGAATAAGAAACTCCTGTTATATTTCTTTCTTCATCAATGTAATTGCAGGTTGTAAAAAAATGCAAAACATCGGGATGGTCCTTTAATATCTTTTCCGCTTCAGAAAGGAAATACAGATCCAATAAATCATCCTGATGTAAAATAGCTACATAATCTCCCGTAGCCTTTGCAATCGCATGATTCCAACCGTTTACAAATCCGGAAGGTCCTTGTGGATTTGTGGAAATTTTGATTTTGTCTGCGTATTTCTCGCAAATAGCCAAAGTATTGTCGGAGGAATTATCATCAGAAACGATAATCTCATCAGCCTGACGGATTTGACTGAGGACAGATAAAACGGCTTGTTCTATATATTTTTCACCGTTATAAGTGGGGATAACTACGGAAAAGGTCATTTGAATTTATGATTTTAGTTTGTGATAAACATAACCATATAATTTCCGTATTTCTAAAAATAAAGAAAAATGAATAGGCGAAAATGACAAAACACCCAGTAGTATTCTATTTTTTATAGAATTATTATTTGAAAGAGATATAAGTTTGTTCTTTTTAATCGATTTATATATAATCATGTTTTCAGACAAACGATAAGAAGTTGATCGGCTGTACATATACAGTATCAACATATTTATATAGGAATTGACCACTTTTGTCAGAATAGGATTATTCTCTTTGTCTGAAAATTCTTTCGTAGCAACCAGACCTTTTATCAAATCCAACTCTCTTTTTACATTGGCAGAAGCTGTTATTGAAGAGGTTCGTTGATAGTAATTATAGAAATCAATAGGTACAAACTGTATGCTGTCTGCATAATAAATCACTTTTACGATGTAGTCTATATCTTCACAGTAACAATTTATCCTGTTTTGCAAGTTGTGTTCCAATAAAAAATCTCTTCTGTAAACTTTCATACATGCAGAAGTATAAAATGAATTTTTAGAGAGATACTCAATTCCAGACATCACGGAACAGTTGTTATTGCCGAACTTTTTATTTTCAAGATGATATAATTTCCCCTCTTTTTCGTATGCGTCTTTATAAGAGCCGACTAATACATCCAAATGATTATTTTCCGATGTTTGAATCAGAGTCTTTAAACAATTAGTGTCGATAAAATCATCCGAATCCACGAACATAACATACTTTCCGCGGGCATGGTCCAATCCTATGTTGCGGGAAGCTCCCGATCCGCTATTTTTCTGGTCGATTAAGACAATATTGGGATGATCTTTTGCATAGTCTTGTATCAAAGCCAATCCATTGTCCGTACTTCCGTCATTAATTACAATAACCTCATATTGGTCATGAGGAATGTCTTGATCCATGACGCTATCTAAACATCGAACAATATACTGTTCAACATTATAAACCGGGATAATAATACTTAGAATCATCGTTTGAATTAAATTAATCAGGAAAATTTACTTTTTGTGATCTATTTTTTTTTATTATTTTTTAACAACAGTTCGTTCAAAATACAAATAACTGATTGATTAATAGTAAAATAAGTTAGAAATTATTTGGAAAAAACCGCAGGAATTCGTACCTTTAAAGCAATGACTGACAATCGATTGCTTACGATATGACCCCTGCGATTTAT
>JAVBSK010000164.1:0-2522 GCA_031556755.1 Bacteroidales bacterium
AATCAAGTCTCCCATCGGCAGATTGGTTCCGAAAGAATGAGGTTGTCCTGACAGATATTGCGCCCCCATTTGATTTCCTTCAGCCAATTTACCTTCAAAAAATAATTTTCGCATTTCAGCCAGTTTTTCTTTTCCACAAGGTAACTCCTGGTGTTCATCCGGTTGTCCTGACCAAAGACTGACTTCATTCAATGCGATTTTCTCGGTTTCCACTCCTCCATAAACCATCGCTCCGATCCGCCCATTTCCCAGGGGAAGCGCTTTCATCCATTCATCAGCAGGTTGTTTGTACCACAACCTTAAATCCTGTTGTTCACTTTTTCCGGCACAGGAAATAAACAGGCAGAAAAAAGTGAAATAAAGTAATTTTATAATATTTTTGTAATTCATGGTTGATTATTTCAAGTAAAAGCTAAAAACTAAAAGACTCTGAATATGTAACTCTTTAACTTTTAGTTTTTAACTCTTAGTTCTTAATAGGCTTCCGTAAAAGACACGATTTTCAACTGTTTCTCGAAATCTGTTTGGGATAAAGCAGTTTTTACCTTAATCCGGACAGTTTGTCCGGGCAAAATGTCGAAATAGTTATTTTCAAAGAAATTATCTATTCCATCAATGGACATGAAGACCGCACGGGCAAATTTATCCGATTTCAAACTGACCTCCATTCCGCCATCGACAGGTTGAATGGAGCGGGTGATTTGCGGTTTCTGAAAATTCACATCTTTCTGTAATACGAGAAAATAATTATTTTCGTAAACCTTTCCATCCGCATCCGTTAAGCGGGAGTGAACAAAAACATCCGTTTTCGGAGTCCCTTTCAATAAGGATTCTGTTTTCTCCGTATATATCCTGGTACTCGCATTTTCGGGAATTTTAATCGACTTTTTAACTTCATTGATCATTGTTCCGTCCAGTTTCATCACTTTCAATTCGAGTGTAGCTTTGGATGTTTTCAGGCGATCGGAAATAACATATACATCTAAATTATTGTCTTTCTGAATCGGAGAAACAGCCATATCCCGGTAAACATCCCGGGCGAAATAATGCTGTGCTTTCCAACGTCCGTAATAATCACGGCTCGCCCAGGAAGCGACAGGCCAGCAATCGTTGTGTTGCCAGAACAAAGTTCCCATACAATAAGGCATGGCTCGACGGTGCGCCAGGATAGCTGTTTTAATAGCGTCTCCCTGCAATACTTGTCCCATATACAAGAAACTCTGAAAATCTTTCGGTTTACGATATTCTTTGATCAGATATTCCTCGATCAATTGGTTACCATACGTTCCCGCTCTCTGGTGATCAAGCATTACTTCGGAAGTTATCTTCCAATCTTCGGGTTTAGGCGCATATATTTTCACCGATTCAAATTCAGGAAAAGACTGGAAACCATATTCGCTGAAAAAACGACTTTTTTCCTCATTGAATTGGGTAGTCGGATGTTTTCCATGCCATACACCCCAATAGTGACGGTCGCCATGACTTGGACTATCCGCTTCTCCCGGATATCCATAAGGGGATGAATATCTGTAAGCAGCCTCAGGATGATATTCGGTTACCATATCAGGTAATAATTTGTGAAATAAATCGGAATATTGTCTCCAGATTATTTGTGCATATTCGGGATTCTGATCGGCATAATTTTTCTTCAGATTCCAGTTGTGCCAGAAATAATATGCTTCATTGTTTCCGCACCATACTGCAATTGATGGGTGATTGCGAAGGCGTTTGATATTGTCAATCGCTTCGTATTTGATTGATTCAAGATATTTTCCTTCTGAAGGATAAAAACTACATGCAAACATAAAATCCTGCCAAACCAAGATTCCATATTTATCGCAAAATTCGTAGAAATTATCATCTTCATAAATGCCGCCACCCCATACACGCAACATGTTCATGTTAGCATCAACGGCATCGAGTACTGTTTTTTCATATTTTTCGCGGGTGATCCGGGGTAAGAAGTTATCACCAGGTACTAAATTTGCTCCTTTGGCAAATACGGGAACACCATTGAGTACAAAATAAAGCGGAGAACCGTCTTTATCAGGTTCCGTAACTACTTTTATCGAACGCAAACCGGTTTTTATATTTTGACTGTCCTGCGTTTTTGAATCAACAGCAACTGCGGTTTCAAAATCATACAGATGAGCTTCTCCCAATCCGTTCGACCACCAGAGTTTCGGGTTATTGATTGTAAAATCAACTGCAATTTTGTTTATACCGCTTTTCAAATCCGCGGTTATAGTTCCATATACATTTCCAGCAGCCGGATCTTTCACCGTTATTTTAGCGCCTGAAATATCCTTGTTTGATTGGATTTCCGTTTCCACAGAAATAACTGCTTTTTGTTTGGAGATGTCTTTTTGACGGATATATACATTTTCAATACGTAAATCATTCCAGGCTTCCAGATAGATCGGGCGCCAGATACCCGATGTAACCAAACGCGGTCCCCAGTCCCATCCGTAATGGTAACCGGCCTTACGGGCGAAAACGCTCACTGTTTTATCAAAAACGCC
>JAVBSK010000223.1:0-3111 GCA_031556755.1 Bacteroidales bacterium
ATTTTCCTCCGGAAAAAGGATATTGATAATTAACTATTTACTGCGAAAATTATATCGAACTCATGTTTTCTTAAGTGGTTTTTTGCAAAGGTTCAGAAATTTGTCTATATTTACACGGATAAAAAAACACAGGATGAAATTCATAAATTGAAAAAGTTACATAACAGACAAGTTGTCAACTTGTAACCCATAGCTGATTTCAAAGACATACTCATTAAATTATTCTATTAAAAACCCAATTTTGAAAATATCAAATTCCAAGTGGTATGTGCTATACACATCCGCTCGTGCAGAAAAACAAGTTGAAGGAAGATTAAAAACCATAGACAAGGTAGAAGTGCTACTTCCTCTTCATTTGTCCCCCCGCAAGTGGTCGGATAGGATCAAATATGTAGAAGTTCCTCTTTTCCCCTCTTATATCTTTGTCAAAACGACTGACCATATCTTGCGTTCCCTGACCAAAATACAAGGCGTTTCACGCATTATTTTTCATGAAGGAAAACCTGCGGTTATACGAGAGAAAGAAATTAAATCCATTCTCTCATTCCTGGAGAATGCTCAAAACAAAGAAATCTCTTACTCTATTGACGAAGAAATATTGATTGCATGCGGCCCCTTGAAAGAAATTTCAGGGAAAATAAAAAGAATCGGTAAAAAAAATCTGGTATTGCATGTCGAACAATTGGGGTTGACAGTCAGCATAGCCCTGGACCAAGTAAAAAAAATCAACAGATAAATTTTCCGAGAATGCTACCTTAATCTCAACACATCACCTTCTTCGGGAACATATTCCTCCGGATCTTTTTTATTCATCTTATACAGGTTGGATAAACGGATGCCATATTTTTGAGAAATACTGTGCATAGACTCTCCTACTACCACAACATGCTCAAAATGGGGTTTGTCCGCTTTTTTCTTTTTCTTTTCAAGAAAAACAACATCTCCCTTATACAAAGGAAATCCTTCCGGAACCTCATTGTATTTGATGAGATCTTTTACTTTGAAATCCAAATCCGTTGCAATATCATCAAAACTATCATCAGGCAACGCAATAACATATAGTAAACCGTAAGTCTTGTAAACATCCCGTTCCCTTTTGAAAACAGTCGTCTGAATTTTGGATTTCTTCCGCTTGGAATCGTAATTGTATAGTTCGTAAGTCTCAATAAGCTTGATTAATTTGTTTGCATAAGCCTTATCCGTGGCATAACCACATTTCTGCAAACCTTTCGCCCATTGTTTATAGTCCCGGATATTCAATTCGAACAATGGAGCATACCTGCTTTTTTCCGCCAGGAAAAGAGAATGATCCTCAAAAGAATCAGCCGCTTTTTTATATTTCCGAAAACAATCATTCGGACCATCGTCCTTGCGATAAACCTTTCCGCCATCCCAATCTTTATGGCATTTTATACCAAAATGATTATTTGTTTCCCTGACGAATTCACTCATACCGGCTCCTGATTCCAACAAACCCTGAGCAAGCGTTATACTTGCCGGAATCTTGTAACGATTCATGTGGTCTACAGCCAAATCGCCGTACTTTTGTATGTAATTCAAATAATTTTGATGTTTCTTTTGTGCGAATAAAGCCACATGAGCGAGGGAAAAAATAATGGTAAGAACAAGAACTATCCGCTTTTTCATTTCTGCAATTCAGAGTTTAATTATTTTACGACAAAGGTAAGAGTAAATAATTAAATGATAAAAAAACCAACAAAATATCTTATTTTTGCAAGAAATAGCTCTTATCATGGCTTAAGCCATATCAAAAGTATCCGGCTTTTAGAAACAACATATTATGCAAGCATGAAAAATATTGAAATATCCATTCGGATTTCTGTATTGGAATATGAGGAACTCCATCCCATGGACCAACACCTTGTCAACGAAGCAAAACATGCAAGCCAATCAGCTTACGCGCCTTACTCTTCATTCAAAGTAGGAACGGCTGTTTTACTCGAAAACGGTACGACCGTAACCGGAAATAATCAGGAAAATGCAGCATATCCATCCGGCCTGTGCGCAGAAAGGGTCGCCATCTTTTCCGCACACGCCCTATATCCGGAACAAAAAATTGACACAATTGCAATTGCCGCCTGTTACAAGAATGAATTCACAGAAACCATATCCCCGTGCGGAGCCTGCCGCCAGGTCATGCTAGAATCGGAAAAACGTTCGGGAAAAGTAATCAGGATATTGTTATTCGGAATCAATAAGATTCTGGTCATAGAATCCGTAAAAGACTTAATGCCCTTAACGTTCCAATTGCCATGATAAAAATCAATATCTCCCGGAAAATAAAAGAAACCTGCCCCGAACTGACGATCGGTGTCATCGAATGCCGGGGAACAAATACAATCCATGATCCTGATCTGTGGAAAGAAATTACATCTTTCGAAAACGATTTCAGGAATCAATTTCAAATAGAAGACATCAACAAAAGAATTGCAATCTCGGCAACACGTACAGCTTACAAAAAACTGGGAAAAGACCCGAACAGGTATCGTCCCTCATCGGAAGCGCTTTGCCGCAGAATTCTGAGAGATTTACCTTTGTACCAGATCAACACTTTTGTCGATCTGATCAACCTGGTATCCATCCGTACCGGATATTCCATCGGAGGATTCGATGCAGACCTGATTTGCGGAAATCTGACATTGGATGTCGGAGAAAAAGACGAACAATTCGAAGCCATCGGGAGAGGCTTCCTGAACATTGAAGGACTACCCGTTTACAGGGATGAGAAAGGTCCGATAGGAACTCCGACAAGCGACGAAGAACGGACTAAAATCAAAGTTGAAACATCCCATATGCTGATGATTATCAATTCTTATTCAGAAAAAGAAGAATTGAATGAAGCCATCAATTATTCCTCCGGGCTGCTACAAAAATACGGAGATATCAACTTCCTTGACTTCTATGTTATATGAAATAAGGAGTTAGATAAATTGACTCGTAACCTAATTTAAAGCATGAAAAAGATAATTATCATAGGAGGAACATCCGGCATCGGAAAAGAAATAGCCGAACGTTATGCTCAACGCGGAGACAGAGTCGGCATCACAGGCAGACGGACAGCGCTTCTCGAAGAAATCCAACAAAAATATC